>JAJTBM010000077.1 GCA_021286885.1 Rhodocyclales bacterium | reverse complement strand
AACGGCAACTTCCGCAACCCCAACCGGGGCGCCCCGGCGGCCCTCGAAGAACCCAGCCGCCCGGTGGTCACCCTGACCGGGCGCCGGGTGGGTGAAGTGAAGCCGGTGGTGCGCCGGGGCAACGGCAACCGCTAAGCCCAGTCGACCGCAGGGCGCCGGGCCACACCCGGCTCGGCAACCAACAACAGCCGCTCCTCACCGGGCGGCTGTTTGTTTTTGGGCCGGGCGCCGAGGCCGAGGGATCGAGAAGCGTCTGTCAGGCGCGGCCAATGCCGTAGCGGCGCAAGCGCCCCGCAATGGCCGAGTGGGACGCCCCCAGACGCTGGGCCAGCCGACGGCTGGAGGGAAACTCCGGATACATGCGCTCCAGCAGCCGGCGCTCGAAGGCCGCCACCGCCTCGTCCAGGGTGGTGACTTCGCCCCCGTGATCCTGGCCCGCCGGGTTGGCGGCCCGGGCGAGCTCCAGGTCATCGGCACGGATCACCGGGCCTTCGGTCATGGTCACCGCCCGGAACAGCACGTTCTGGAGCTGGCGCACATTGCCGGGCCAGGGGTCATCCAGCAGGGCCGCGCTCGCCTCCGCCGACAAGCGCACCTGCCCGCGCCCTGTCTGGGCCGAGGCCCGGGTGAGAAAAAACTGGGCCAGGGGCAGGATGTCCCCCGGGCGCTCGCGCAGGGGCGGCACATGCAGGTTGAGCACGTTGAGCCGGAACAGCAGATCCTGGCGGAAGGCACCCGCCGCGACCATGTTTTCCAGGGGGCGATGGGTGGCGCTGATGATGCGCACGTCGGCCTTCAACTCCCGGTCGCCCCCCACCCGGCGGAAGCTGCCATCGTTCAGGAAGCGCAAGAGCTTGGCCTGGAGGTAGGCCGACATCTCGCCGATTTCATCCAGAAAGATCGTCCCCCCATCGGCCAGCTCCAGCAGGCCCGGCTTGCCCCCCCGCAGGGCGCCGGTGAAGGCCCCGGGGGAATAGCCGAACAGCTCGCTCTCGGCCAGGTTTTCGGGCAGGGCCGCGCAGTTGAGGGCAAAGAAGGGGCTGGCGCTACGGCGGCTGGCCCCGTGGCAGGCATGGGCCAGCAGCTCCTTGCCGGTACCGGTTTCGCCGGTGATGAGCAGGGGCGCATCCACCATCGCCATTCGGGCGGCGCGCTGCTTGAGCTGCTCCATCACCGGCGAATGGCCGAGGATGCCCTCAAAGCCGCTGCCCTCGTAGTTGCACAGCAGATTGAGCCGCCCCCCCATGCGGCTCGGGGAGTTGAGGGTGAGCAGCGCCCCTGCCACCTGACCGCCCGTATCGTGCAGGGGCCGGGTTTCCAGCAGGTAATGGAGCCCCTGGAGTTCGATTTCCCGGGGCGGGAGTTGGTAATCCTCCTGAATCAGGCTCTCCATCAGGTCGGGCACCCCGAGCAGCACCGCCGCCGGAGTCTGGTTGAGGGCGGATTCGGACAGGCCGCTCGCCTCAATGGCCGCCCCGTTGGCAATCACCACCCGCCCCTTCTCGTCCAGCGCAAATACCGGATCGGGCATGGAGGCCAGCAGGGCCTTCAGGTACAGCCGGCGCTGGACCCCGGGCAGGATGGACACCACATCCACCGATAGCACCCCGGCCACCTCCCGCAACTGCTCCCCCAGCCGCTCCAGGGCGGCGGACTCCAGCATCGGCGCCTCAATGTAGATGTGGGGCGGATCCACCTCCACGGCGGTCACGTTCAGGGCCCGCCGGGCCAGGGTGGCCAGAATTTCTTGGGCGATCCCCACCCGATCCTGGAAAAGCACATCAAGCCGCATGGATGCCCCGCCTTTTCGTATTGAATTCAATACAGTGTATCAGAATCAACACACCCAACCAGACCCGCCAGGGGTTTGATTCCATGAGGATTTTTCGGCGCAGCCGAACCCGAGCTGTATTGATTTCGATACAGCCCGCTGCACGTCATTTTCGCGCAATACGCAAGACACTGTTTTGTAACGATTTTATGCAGCAGGCACGGCCTTTGCGATAGGAACTCCATCATCGGGCCAGGGCCACACGCCCTGCCCAGCACTCGGATCAGGAGAACCACCATGCATGTATTGATACTCGGCAGCGGCGTTATCGGCACCACCCTCGCTTACTACCTGGCCAAGGCCGGCAAGCAAGTCACCGTGGTGGATCGCCAACCCGGCCCGGCCCTGGAAACCAGCTACGCCAACGCGGGCGAAGTCTCCCCCGGCTACTCGGCCCCCTGGGCAGCCCCGGGCATTCCGGCCAAGGCCCTCAAGTGGATGCTGATGGAACACAGCCCCCTGGTCATCAAGCCCTCGTTTGACCCGGCCTTCTGGCGCTTCTGCAAGCAGATGCTGGCCAACTGCAACGAAAACAGCTATCGCATCAACAAGAGCCGCATGGTGCGCATCGCCGAATACAGCCGCGACTGCCTCAAGACCCTGCGTGCCGAAACCGGCATCCAGTACGACGAACGTGCCCAGGGCACCCTCCAGCTGTTCCGTACCCAGGCCCAGCTGGACGCGGTGGAAAGTGACATCGCCATTCTCGACGAATACGGCGTGCCCTATGAGCGCCTGGATCGCCCCGGCTTCATCCGCTACGAACCGGCCCTGGCCCGGGTGCAGGAAAAGTTTGTGGGCGGCCTGCTGCTGCCCGGCGACGAAACCGGCGACTGCTTCCTGTTCACCCAGCGCCTGGCCGAAATGGCCAAGCAGCTCGGGGTGGAATTCCGCTTTGGTGAAGAGATCACCGCCATCGAAGAAGGCGGCGGCCAGATCAGCGGCGTGCATACCAAGCACGGCACCCTCCATGCCGACACCTATGTGCTGGCCCTGGGCAGCTACAGCCCGCAACTGCTGGCGCCCCTGGAGATCCGGCTGCCGGTGTATCCGGTGAAGGGTTATTCCCTCACGGTGCCCATCACCGACCCCGCCATGGCGCCGGAATCCACCGTGATGGACGAAACCCACAAGGTGGCCATCACCCGCCTGGGGGATCGCATCCGGGTGGGCGGCACCGCCCAGCTTTCCGGCTTTGATCTGAGCCTCGACCCGCGCCGCCGCCGCACCCTGGAGCATGTGGTGACCGACCTCTTCCCGGCTGGCGGCGACATCGCCAAGGCCGAATTCTGGACCGGCCTGCGCCCCATGACCCCGGACGGCACCCCCGTGCTGGGCCCCACCCGCTACCCCAACCTCTACCTCTCCACCGGCCACGGCACCCTGGGCTGGACCATGGCCGCCGGCACCGGCCAGGTAATGGCCGACATGATCTGCGGACGCACGCCGGAGATCCCCACCGCCGATCTGGCCATCAGCCGCTACGCCACCGCCTGACCCCTTTCCTCTTCCTCCCGCCTTGATTGCCCGGGGAGCCTCCCCGGGCTCCCCGACCTTTATGCAAGCAAGCCCGGAACTCTCCCGCGCAGGGGCCATCCTGCGCATCGACCTGGACGCCCTGTGCGCCAATTGGCAAGACCTGCGCGCCCGCCTCGCTCCCGGCGCCCGCTGCGCCGCCGTCCTGAAAGCCGACGCCTACGGCCTGGGCGCCCACCAGGTCGCCCCCGCCCTATATGAAGCCGGCTGCCGCCATTTCTTTGTGGCCCACACCGCCGAGGGCATCACCCTGCGCAGCCTGCTGCCCGATGCGGCGCGGATTTACGTGCTGCACGGCCCGGTGCCCGGCTCCGAAACCGATTTTCTGGCCCACCACCTGATCCCGGTGCTCAACAGCCCGCGCCAGATCGAAGGCTGGCAGACCCTCGCCCGCCACCGGGGCCAGACCCTGCCGGCGGTGCTGCAGGTGGATACCGGCATGGCCCGCATGGGGCTGGCACCTGCCGATCTGGCCGCCCTGCCCGAACTGGCCCGCTGCCCGGGCATTGAATGGCTGTTCGTGATGAGCCATCTGGCCGTGGCCGAAGACCCCGCCCACCCGGCCAATGCCGAGCAACTGGAACGCTTCCGCCACGCCCTCGCCCGCTTTCCGGGGGTGGAAGGCTGCCTCGCCAACTCTTCTGGCATCTTTTTAGGGGCGGATTATCACTTTGGTATGGTGCGCCCGGGCGCTGCGCTGTATGGTGTCGCCCCCCAAGTGGGCCAGCCCAACCCCATGCGCCCGGTGATCCAGCTATGCAGCCGCATCATCCAGCTGCGCGACATCGCCGCCGGCACGCCGGTGGGCTATGGCCAGAGCTGGTGCGCCCAGCGCCCGAGCCGGATCGCCACCATCACCGTGGGCTATGCCGACGGCTACCTGCGCAGCCTGGGCAACCGGGGCCAGGTTTATTACGGCAGCCAGGCCCTGCCCGTGGTGGGCAAGGTTTCGATGGACACCCTCACCATCGACGTGACCGACCTCCCGCCCGACACCCTGCAGGAAGGCGAATTCCTCGATCTGGCCTGCCCCTGGCAAGGGGTGGATGCCATTGCCGACCAGGCCGGCACCATCGGCTATGAAGTGCTGACCAGCCTGGGGCGCCGCTACACCCGGATTTACACCCGCAGCACCGCGCCGGCCACCGCCGGCACCTGACCCTCCCGCCTTTTACCAAGGAGCCCCACCCCATGCATCGCCCTGCACCACCCCTCGCCACCGAAGCCCGCCAGGAAGCCCGCGACCTGGAACGGGGTCTGAAAGATCGTCACATCCAGCTCATCGCCATTGGCGGTGCAATTGGTGTGGGCCTCTTCCTCGGCTCTGCCAAAGCCATTCACAAGGCCGGCCCGGCCCTGCTGGTCAGCTATGCCATCGCCGGTCTGGCGGTGTTCTTCATCATGCGCGCCCTGGGCGAGCTGCTGGTGCATCGCCCGGTGTCCGGGGCCTTTGCCAGCTATGCAGAAGCCTATATCGGCCCCTTCGCCGGCTTTACCACGGGCTGGACGTACTGGTTTACCTGGGTGGTGACGGCCATGGCCGAGCTGACCGCCATTGGCGTGTATGTGCACTACTGGTTTCCGGACGTGCCCCAATGGGTGCCACCCCTCATCAGCCTGGTGCTGCTCACCGGGGTTAACCTGATCGCGGTGAAGCTGTTTGGCGAGCTGGAGTTCTGGTTTGCCATCATCAAGGTGGTGACCATCGTGGCGATGCTGCTGATCGGCCTAGCCATTTTGATGTTCGGGGTGACGGATCTGGGCCCCACCGCCAGCGTCTCCAACCTGTGGAGCCACGGCGGCTTTGCCCCGGTGGGCCTGGTGGGGGTGGTGCTCACCTTGCAGATTGCCTGTTTTGCCTATACCGGGATCGAGCTGATCGGCGTCACCGCCGGTGAGGCAGAAAACCCCGAAAAGGTACTGCCCCACGCCACCAACAGCATCACTTACCGGATCCTGCTGTTCTACATCGGCGCCCTGGCCATCATCATGTCCCTGCTGCCCTGGGATCAACTGAGCCCCGACGCCAGCCCCTTCGTCCAGGTGTTCGAGCGTATCGGCATTCCCGCCGCCGCCACCATCATCAACCTGGTGGTGATCACCGCCGCCGCATCCTCCTGTAACAGCGGCATCTTCAGCACGGGCCGGATGCTCTACGCCCTCGCCCAACGCGGCCAGGCCCCGGCCTTCCTGGGCGAGGTGAATGCCCGCCACGTGCCGGCCAAGGGCATCGTGTTCTCCAGCATCTGCATGCTGGTGGGGGTGATCCTGAACTACCTGGTGCCCGAAGACGTATTCACCTACGTGACCAGCGTGGGCACCGTGGGCGCCGTCTGGACCTGGGCCGTGATCATGTGGTCCCACATGCGCTACCGCAAGGCCGTGGCCCGGGGCGAAGCCCGCGCCGTGAGCTTCCGCATGCCCGGCGGCACCGCTGCCAGCGTGTTCGTGCTCGGCTTTCTGGGCCTGGTGATCGTGTTCCTGGGCATGGATGCCGGCACCCGGGTCGCCCTGTACGTGGCCCCCGTGTGGTTTGGCCTGCTGGGCCTGCTCTACGTGATGAGCGGCGGCCCCAAGGATGGCCACAAGGCCCCCGCCGCCGCCCGTAGCTGATCCTTCAACCTTATCCCTCCTGGCGCATCCCCGCGCCACTTTTGGCCCGGCGCCCCCACGCGCCGGTTTTTTTTATGCCTCAGCCGCCCCCAAAAACGGCTTAAAAGGCGGGTTTTGAGGCTCAAACCCCGTTTTTCGGGCAGTTTGATGGACACCCGGCGGAGGGGTTTGTATAGTCCCCGGCACCCGAGGAAGCCCAGAACAATGCAGCCCATGCAAGCCAATTCCCGCCTGTCCGAACAACTGAGTGAAACCATCGAGGAGCGGATCGTCACCGGGGTCTATCCCCCCGGCTGCCGGCTCGATGAGCAGGAACTGGCCGACAGCTTCGGCGTTTCCCGCACCCCCATCCGGGAAGCCCTGTTCCAGCTCGCCTCTGCGGGGATCGTGGACATCCGTCCCCGGCGCGGCGCCACGGTGCCCGACACCACCCCCGAGCAGCTGGTGGAAATGTTTGAAGTCATGGCCGAACTGGAAGCCCTGTGTGCCCGCCTCTGCGCCCGCCGCATGGCCCTGGAAGAAAAGGCCCAGCTCATGGAGTTGCACGACGCCGCCACCGAGGCGCGCATGGGCAACCACACCGAGCAGTACTACGTGCTCAACGAAAACCTGCACCGCTGCCTGCACGAAGGTGCCCATAACAGCTTCCTGGGCGAGCAGGCCAAAACCCTCTACCGCCGGCTGCGCCCCTATCGCCGGCTCCAGCTCCAGATCCGCAAGCGCATGTATGGCTCCTGTGCCGAACACGCCCAGCTGGTGGCCGCGATTCTCGAAGGCGAAGGCGACAAGGCCGCCGACATCGCCCGCCAGCACGTACTGCTCCAGGGCGAGCGCTTCACCGAACTGGTCACCAGCCTGCGCCAGATGCACCTGCCCCTCGGCGAAACCGGGGATCTGACCTAAGCCGGAGCAAGCCCGGCCAAGCGGGCCCCGCCCCCAGCACCAGCGCTACCCTTAACGCCCCCAGCCCCCGGGCGTACTCCCGAACACCCCCCGAAACGCAGCGATGAAGGCCGAGGTGGATTCATAGCCATGGGCCAGGGCCACCTGGGTCACGCTCTCGCCCGCTTCAAGTGCATCCAAGGACAGCAACAGCCGCAGCCGCTGGCGCCACTGGCCAAAGCCCAGGCCGGTCTGCTGCTGGAACAAACGGGCCAGGGTGCGCTCGGACGCCCCCGCCTGGGCCGCCCATTCGGCCAGGCTGCGGCGGTCATCCGGGTGGGCCTCCAGGGTGGTGCAGATCTGCACCAGGCGCCTATCCTGGGGGAGCGGCAGGCCAAACCCGGCGCGCTCCAGGCTGGCCAGTTCGTCCAGCAACACCGCCGCCAGCCGCCCGGCGGGGCCGGCTTCGTCGTACTCCGCCGGCAGGCCACCAAAACGCAGGATCAGCTCCCGGGCCAGGGGGCTGATGCGCAGCACGCAGCACTCATCCGGCAAGCTGCGGGCCACCTCGGGGGCCACATACAGGCTGCGCATGTCGGTACGCCGCCGGTTGAACACCTGATGGGGCAGCCCCGGCGGCACCCACACCGCAAAGCTGGGCGGCGCCACAAAATCTCCAGCCCCGGTACGCACCCCCAGCACCCCCTCCCGGGCGTAGGAAAGCTGGCACCAGGGGTGGCTGTGCTCCTCCGTCCAGCTCCCCGGCGCCAGGGTTTCGCGGCGGCTGTAGAGGGGGCGGGGCAGCGCGTCCAGGGCGGGGGGCGCCCGGCGCGGGCCGGAAGTCTCCATGGGGGCGTCCTTGTCTGTTTGACGTTATGGGTTGTCGTTATAGCGCAAACACGCCAAGCCCGGCAGGCCTAGAGTGGGAGGCCGTTCAAAACCTCGCGCCCATCACCATGCCCACCACACCTCCCGCCGCTCCGCCCACGCCCCTGCACAAGCTGCGCAAGACTCTGCACAAGGAATGGTTCCTGGTCGGGATGCTGGGGGCGGTGATCCTGGCCACCCTGCTGCCCGACCTGGGGCGCAGCGGCGGCGTGCTGCACGGCGACGTGCTGGCCGACATCGGCATCGCCATCGTGTTCTTCCTGCACGGGCTGGGCATCTCGTTTGCCAGCATGCGCCAGGGCCTGCTGCGCTGGCCGGTGCATGTGGTGGTGCAGCTGACCACTTTTGCGGTCTTCCCGCTGCTGTGGTGGCTGCTGGAGCCCCTGGTGGCCGGGCACATTCCCACCGGGCTGGCCCTGGGCTTCTGCTACCTGCCCTCGACCATTTCTTCGTCGGTGGCCATGACCGGCCTGGCCCGGGGCAACGTACCCGCCGCCATCTTTAATGCCACCCTATCGAGCGTGATCGGGATTGTGCTCACCCCCCTGATCGTGGCCCTGTTTGTGCACGGCGCCGGCACTGGCGCGATGAACTTTGCCGATGCGGTGTTCAGCATCGCCCGCCTGCTGCTGCTCCCGCTGGTGGTGGGCCAGCTGCTGCGCCCGGTGCTGCACGCCTGGCACCACAAATACAAGCGCTACACCAACCTGCTCGACCGCTGGGTGATCCTGCTGCTGGTGTACACCGCCTTCTGCGATTCGGTGGCCTCCGGCCTGTGGCGCGACAATGGGGCCGGCACCCTGCTGATCGCCATGCTGGGCGCCGGGCTGCCTTTGGCCATCGTGCTGGTGCTGAGCACCTGGACGGCGCGCCGGCTGGGCTTCAATACCGAAGACGAGATCACCACCGTGTTCTGCGGCTCCAAAAAGACCCTGGCCTCCGGGGTGCCCATGGCCAAGCTGCTGTTTGGCGCCCACCCGGCCCTGGGCCTGATCGTGCTGCCCATCATGTTTTATCACCAGATTCAATTATTTGTGTGCGCAATGCTGGCCAACCGCTATGCCCGGCGGCCTGAAATAACGTAAAATCCTGCCCCCCAGCCCCCTGGCGCAAACACAACAAAACAACAAAGCAAGGCCCCGGGCTGTGGCGTGCATCCGACAGGTTTCTCCCTCCCGCGTGCGTCTCCATGCGGCCCTTACGGGCGGCATGGTTATTGCGGGCTTCCCGACCTGCTCCCGACATCACCGGGGGCAGGTCTTTTTTTATCCCAGGAGCCTGCACGCCATCATGAGCGACCACACCATCCGCCACTTTGTGACCTACTCGGGCATCAAGCTGCCCCTCAACCTGAACACCCCCCTCGAAGAAGGCGAGCTGCGCCACCGGATCACCTTCTACCGGGCCCACTACAACGGGGCCGAGCAGATGGTGAAGGTCGAGAAGGTGGTGTACGGGGAGATCGAGTCCTTCCACGAATATCGCTATCATCCGGGTGGTGCACTGCAGGAGGCCCGCATCGTGATGGTGGCCGACGGCGAATGCACCGTGATGCAGTACGCCCCCGACGGCAGCCTGCTGTCCTCCGAAACCCTAGAGATCGAAGAAGAAAGCTGAACCTGCGCCCATGGCCGTCCAGTCTGTCGAACGCCGCCGCTGCCTGAGCTGCAACCGCTGGGGTGGCCTGCGCCGCCCGGCAGACACGCCCGAGCACGTCGAATACGACGAAGACCATGACCGGGGCCCCTGCCAGGAAGGCCCCTGGCACGGCAGCCTGCGCAAAGGGCCGCGCAATGCCTGCGGCCAGTGGCTGCGCTGGGTGGAGATCCGCCCCGCCGAAGCGCCGCCGCCCCCGGCCACCCACACCGAGAATCCCGACGCCCCATGACCGCCCCCCACACGCCCTCCGATACCTTTCTGGTGGCCTGCCTGTGCGCCGCCTGGTGCGGCACCTGCCGCGAATACCGCCCCGGCTTTGAAGCCCTCGCCCAACGCTTCCCCCAGGCCCGCTTTGTGTGGCTGGACGTGGAAGACGACGCCGAGCTGGTGGACGATTATGACGTGGAGAACTTTCCCACCCTGCTG
>JAJTBM010000076.1 GCA_021286885.1 Rhodocyclales bacterium | reverse complement strand
GGAGTAAATGGGCCAGTTTGTCCCAGGGCATGGGCGTGGCAAACAGGTAGCCCTGGACCAAATGGCAGCCCCGCTGACGCAGGGCTTCCAGCTGATCGACGGTTTCCACCCCTTCGGCCACCACTTCCAAGCCCAGGCTATGGGCGAGGCCAATGACGGCCTCGACGATGGCCATCCCCTGACCATCGTTCAACTCGTTTACGAAGGAACGGTCGATCTTGAGGGTATCCACCGCCAACTTGCGCAGATAGGCCAAGGAAGAGTAGCCGGTGCCGAAATCATCCACCGCCACCTTGAAACCCATCTCCCGCAATTGCCCCAAGACCTGGGTGGCGTAGTCCAGATCCCGCATCAGCACGGTTTCGGTCAGTTCAAACTCCAGCCGGGAGGGATGTACGCCTGCGGCCTCCAACTGGGCCCGCAGGCCCGGAATCAGGCGGGCGTCCATGAAGTTCAAACCCGACAGATTGACCGCAATCCGAAACCCGGTGGGCATATCCAAGGCCAGGCGGGCCACATCGCCCACCACCCGCCCCATCACCGCCCGGGTGAGGGGCACAATCAAGCCCGACTCCTCGGCCAGGCTGATGAACTCGGAGGGCGGCACCGAGCCCCGGGCCAGATGGGGCCAACGCACCAGGGCTTCGGCCTTGACGATCTTGCCGCTATCCACATCAATGATGGGCTGATAGACCACCTGCAGCACTTCATCGTGGATGGCCCGGCTCAAATCCCCTTCCAGGGTGAAGCGCAGGAAGGCTGCCACCTTCATTTGTTCGGAGAACAAGGAAATGTGGCCGCCACCGCCCCGTTTGGCCTGGCTCAGGGCGGTTTCTGCCGCTTTGAGCAGCGCGTCGGCATCCAGCGCATGTTCAGGCAGCAGGGCCACGCCAATCCGGGCACTGAGCACGATGTCCTGGCCCGGCACCCGGATAGGTGCGCGCAGCACCCCCAGCAGCTCCTGGGCCCGATCCAGCGCCTCATCGTCACTCACCACATCGGGGAGCAGAATCCCGAATTCGTCGGCGGCCAAACGAGCCACCTTAAAGCGGGGCAGATTTCCGCCCCCCGCCGGCTCCGCCTGCAGCCGGTCGCCCATGGCCTCCCGCAGCCGGTGGGCCAGCACCTGCAAGACCTGATCTCCCCGGTCTTCGCCCAGACTTTCATTGATCCGGGCAAAGCGGTCGATATCCAGCACCATCACCGCACAGCGCCCGTTCTGGCGTTGCAGCCGGGCGACCGCAGCCAACAGCGCCTCTCGAAAGAACTCCCGATTGGGCAAGCCCGTCAGGGGATCAAAATAGGCCAGCTGACGGATGCGGCGCTGGGCATCCACCTGATCAGTGATGTCTTGAATGCTGCCTTCGATCACCTCGCCGGGGCCCATGCGCATCTCGGGCAGGATGGGCTCGGCGGTTTCCTGCACCGTGCGTACCGAGCCGTCCGGCCACACCACCCGGTAAGTGAGCTGATAACCCATGCCTTGACGGGCCGCACCAAAGGCCGCCGCCACCGCCGCCCGATCTGGGCCATAGACCAGCGGCAACACCGCCTCCATATCGCCCTGCAAGGTTTCCGACGTCTGGCCAAAGAGCCGGTAATACTGCACCGAACGCACCAGCCGGCCCTCATCCGGGTACCACTCCCAGCTGCCCAACCGGGCAATCCGCTGGGCGTTGGACAGGCTTTCCTTGTTACGCACCAGCTCCTTCATCAACTGGGCAGTGCGCAGCACATAGCGGGTACGAAAACGCAGCAGGGTCCAGTTGATGGGTTTGAGAATGAAGTCGGTGGCCCCCGCATCAAACGCCCGGGCAATGGAATCCTCATCCCCCAGGCCGGTCAGCATGATGACGGGAATCAGACGGGTACGCATTCCGTCCCGCAGATGACGACACACCTCAAAGCCGCTCATGCCGGGCATCACCACATCCAGCAGGATCAGATCCGGCTGCACCGCCTCGGCCGCCGCCAGCGCAGCCGGGCCATCCTCGGCCTCTTCCACCTCAAGCCCGATCTCCAGCAAGGCCTCCCGGGCCAGAAGCCGAATCAGCGGATCATCATCCACCACCAGTACACGGGCGTTCATCAACGACCCTCCAGGCCTAAGTGGAGAACTAAGTGGCGCACTAAGTGGCGCACTAAGTGGGACATGCGGCCAAAGCTCAGGGTTCGACCTGCTCAGGCTGCAACAGGCCTTCGGCCTGCAGGGCGCTCAGGCAGGCAGCCCAGGCCTCGGCCATGGCGCCCACATCCGCAGCCGTCGCCACATGGCCTTGCTTGAGCTGCTCATCAAGCACCCGTGCCCGGGTCGCCAGCCGCACCGCGCCAATGGCCATGCAGCTGGACTTCATCTTGTGGGTCAGCGCACGCATCTCTTCGGCGTTTTCAGCCGCCAGAGCATCTTGTACGGCCTGGACATTCCTGCGGGTTTCGCTCACGAACAACGGCAACAGGCGTGCCAGCACAGGCGCGTCGCGCCGGCCATTGACCCCCGGCAAACCCATCAACACATTCAGATCCAGGGCGGGCAACTCGCCCGTTTCTTCATTACTTTGCACCTGCTCTGACTCCTTTGCGGGAGTACCCGCTTCCAGATCAACACCAGACAGCCATCTGCCCAGCACTTGAATCAATTGCTGCCGGGAAACCGGCTTGACCAGATAATCATCCATGCCTGCCGCCAGACAAGCCTCCCGGTCTTCCTTCAAGGCATTCGCCGTCAAGGCCAGGATGGGTATCCGAGGACGCCCCAAGGCCTTGGCCTCGGTACGAATCTGGCGGGTAGCCTGACGACCATCCATTTCGGGCATCTGGATATCCATCAGCACCGCATCGAAGGTCTGACGCCGGCACACCTCCACCGCCTGAAGGCCATCCTCCGCCAGAGAAACGCGGCAGCCCATGGACTCCAGCACGGCCACGGCCACCTCCCGGTTGACCGGATGATCCTCAACCACCAGCACATGGGCGCCCAGACAACTACGCCCCTCGCTGCCCCCCAAACCCTCGGCTGACGCTGTCAGCACCTGGTTCAGCTCCAGACCACTGAAGGGTGCAGTCAGCACTTTTAGGCCGGGCGGGAAGGTTTCGAGTTCTTCTAGGGAGGTGAGCACAATCTGTCGGCTCCGGCCCACCAGGGGCTCAAGCTCATCCAGCAGGGGAACCCCCAAGCCGCCATCAAAGCGGGCCGCCACCATCAACCAGTCACACCGGCCTATCTGTTCGATTATTTCGGCAAGTTCAGCCCGAGTCTGAACCCATGTCAGCTCCGCCCCCTTGAAAATCAGGCGCTCGGCCAGATCCTGGCGCAAGAACCCTTCATCCATGGCCAGCACCACCCGCTTGCCCTGGAGCAGCGGAAGTACCGGCTCCTGGGACTCCCTGAGTTCGAACTCCACCCAAAAACAGGAGCCTCGACCCTGCGCGCTTTCGTATCCGATGCGCCCGCCCATCAACTCCACCAACTGACGGGCAATGGACAAACCCAGGCCCGTACCACCAAAGCGGCGCGCCATGGAGTTATCGGCCTGATGAAAGGATTCAAACAAGCGGGCCCCCGGCGGAACGCCAATGCCCGTATCCCGCACCTCGATCCGCAGCCGAAGTCCTTCTGGCACGGTGCTCGCCACCCGGCGGGCGCTCACCTCAACACCACCCCGCTCGGTAAACTTCTGGGCATTGGACACCAGGTTGCCCAGCACTTGGCGCACCCGCAATCCATCTCCCAGCGCCCACTCCGGCACACTGCGGTCAACGCTCAGACGCAGATACAGCCCTTTTTCATGGGCCGTGGTGGCAAATGGCACCACGACCTGATCAATGCTTTCACGCACCGAAAACAGGCGCTCCTCCAAATCCAGGCGCCCTGCTTCTATCTTGGAGACATCCAGCACGTCGTTGATGACTTCCATCAAGGTTCTGGCCGAATGATCCAGCATATCCACAAAACGTCGCTGCCGCTCCGCAAGCGTCGTCTGGCGCAGGAGCCCGATCATGCCCATCACCCCATTCATGGGTGTGCGGATTTCGTGGCTCATGTTGGCCAGAAACTGGGATTTGGCCAGGCTTGCGGCTTCTGCCTGCTCCTTGGCCTGCTGCAGCTCCCGGGTGCGGGCTTCGACCTCGGAGCTCAGGGTCTCGCGCCGCCGCAGCAGTTCCTGGTCGCGCAGCGCAATTTCGCTCAGCATGTGGTTGAAGCCATCCACCAGCTCACCCACCTCATCGGCATAACTGCGCGGTGCCCGCAGATCGAAGCGCTTGGACTGGCCCACCGCCCGCATGACCTGGGCCAACCCCTGAATCGGCCCGGTAATCATGGCCTGCATGCGTCGGGTCAGCAGAAAAGCCGCCCCCAAGGCCAGCAGCACCCCCAGCAAGGCATATACACACCATAAAGCCAGGCGCAGCAGCAATCCATGCAGGCTGAATTCGATGACCAAGGAACCCAGGGACTCCCCCTCGCTCACGATCCGCTCGGACACCGCCAGACTGAGGGCCGACCAACGGGGGCGCCCCACTCCACCGGCCTGCTGCAAATCGGCCAAACGCACGGCATTGCCCGCCAAGCTGGGGGGATACACCGCAAACACTTCCCCCCCCGGACGCAGTAGCACGGCGGCCGAAATCCGCTCGTGATGGCGCAAAGACAGCAGCAAGCCCTCGGCCACCCGCGCATCATCGAAGCGCAGGGGTGCCACGGCCCCGTCAGACATGATTTCCAGCAGCAACTGGGCCTCATCCCGGGTACGGCGCACCTCGGCTTCCAACTCACTCAAGAAAATGGTGAGAAACCCCACCGCCAGCGCAATCAGCACACTCAGGCTGACCACGGCACGCAGCTTGCGCCCGATGGGTTGATCCCGTAGCGGCTGCATCATGGCTCTGGGCTCCTTCCCCCGACGACCTGGCGCCCCAGCTTGAGCAGCTGGGCGCTGGCCCTCAGGTTGTCCCACAGCAAGACCCCCTGATGAATATTGAAACGTACCCGGTTGTCCTCAAGCACAAACCCGATGCTTCCGCCCTGGGGTACAAAACCGTCCATGTCACTGATGGTGAGAACACCCTTGTTTGCGACCTGATGCAGCACAGCCGCAACACGCCTTTGCTCCGACTCGGCAACGAACAGCATATGACAATCAGAGGCCGGTTCCAAACCATCCAGTTGACGCACCTGCACCTCATGGCCTTGCACCACGCGCCCCTCCAGGGCCACCAGCGCACCATGAAACGGATCCTGCCCCAATACGCACACCCGCAACGGTGCACCAGGCGGCAGACGCTGAACCGGCCATTCGATGAACCGTGCAAAGTTGAGCATATACGCCGCCTTGAGCTGATACTCAGCCGGAGGACTGGCATACGCCCAGGCACTCAGCACAACACCGACCCAGCCATACAGCACGGAAGATGCCCAGGGGGGCAAAAGCCTCAAAGACACAATACCGATGAAATTTATTAATTCGAGCCTTAAGGCTACAAAAACACCGTCTATGTTGCAGCTTGCAAAAACTGTCACATCATAAGCACTATGCTTGCCCGAGCCCACCCCCAAACCCCGGGGCGCGACAAACTTATGCACTTGTCTCACAGAAATACGCCACTTCAGTAACCCGGGAAAAACGAATAGCCCCCCACCATCGGCCTACCCTGCTGCGCCTGACACGGCTTGGGCTACAATTGGCGGATTTTTCAGATCCCGGCGCCCAGGGCGCCCGATGCCCGTCAAGGTAAGACCAGATGACCACACCGACCCCCCCGGCCGATGACAGCGTAGCCAGCAACTTCATCCGCAACATCATTGACGAGGACCGTCGCCTCGAAAAATGGGGCGGCCGCGTCGAAACCCGTTTTCCGCCGGAGCCCAACGGCTACCTGCACTATGGACATGCCAAGAGCATCTGCCTGAACTTCGGCCTCGCCCAAGCCTACGGCGGCGCCTGCCACCTGCGCTTTGACGACACCAACCCCGCCAAGGAAGACCAGGAATACGTGGACGCCATCATCGAAGCTGTCCAGTGGCTGGGCTTCGAGTGGGGCGAGCACCTGTACTTTGCGTCGGACTACTTCGACAAGATGTACGCCATGGCCGAGCACCTCATCATGGCCGGCAAGGCCTATGTGGATTCGCTCTCCGCCGACGAGATCCGCGCCTACCGGGGCACCCTCTCCGCCCCTGGCCAGGACAGCCCCTACCGCAACCGCAGCGTGGCCGAGAACCTGGAACTGTTCGAGCGCATGCGTGCCGGCGAATTTGCCGATGGCGCCCACGTGCTGCGCGCCCGGATCGACATGGCCTCGCCCAACATCAACCTGCGCGACCCCATCCTCTACCGGATCCGCCACGCCCATCACCACCGTACCGGCGACGCCTGGTGCATCTACCCGATGTACACCTTCGCCCACCCCATCGAAGACGCGATCGAAGACATCACCCACTCCGTGTGCACCCTGGAGTTCGAAGATCAGCGCCCCTTCTACGACTGGCTGCTGGACAACCTGGCCGAAGGCGGCTTCTTCCCCCGCCCGGTGCCGCGCCAGATCGAATTTGCGCGCCTCAACCTGAGCTATGTGGTGCTCTCCGAGCGCAAGCTGATTCAGCTCGTGGACGAAAAGCATGTGGCCGGCTGGGACGACCCGCGCCTGCCCACCCTGGTGGGTGCCCGCCGGCGTGGCTTCACCCCGGAAGGCTTCCGCCGCTTCACCGAGCGCATCGGCGTCTCCAAATCCGACGCCTGGATCGACATGAGCGTGCTCGAAGACTGCATGCGCGAGCACCTGAACGAAGCCGCCGAGCGCCGGGTGGCCGTGCTTGATCCGATCAAGCTCATCATCACCAACTACCCGGAAGGCCAGAGCGAGCGCTGCCACGCCCCCAACCACCCGCTCCACCCGGAGCTGGGCAAGCGGGAAATGCCCTTTAGCCGCGAACTCTGGATCGAGCGCGAAGACTTCATGGAAACCCCGGTCAAGGGCTACCACCGCCTCTACCCGGGCAACATGGCACGGCTGCGCTACGGCTATGTGGTGAAGTGCACCGGCTGCGAAAAAGACGCCGACGGCAACATCACCGCCGTGTTGTGCGAATACATGCCCGACTCCAAGTCTGGCACCCCGGGCGCCGACAACTACAAGGTCAAGGGCAACCTGCACTGGGTGTCGGTGGCCCACGCCTACGCCACCGAAGTGCGCCTCTACGACCGGCTGTTCGCCCACCCGAACCCGGGCGCCCGGCGCGAAGGGGATGCCGAAGGCCTGGAACGCAGCTTCCTGGACGACATCAACCCCAACAGCCTGCGCACCCTCCAGGCCCAACTGGAACCCGCCCTGCGCGCCGCCAAGCCCGAAGAACGCTTCCAGTTCGAGCGCCACGGCTACTTCGTGGCCGACCGGATCGACAGCCAGGACGGCGCCCCGGTGTTCAACCGCACCGTGACCCTGCGCGATACCTGGAAGCGCTGAGCGCCATTTCCAGCATATCAAGCACTTCCAACGCCTCCGCCAGCCCCGCCGCCCGGCATTTGCCAGGTTGACGGGGCTTGCAGACATCTGTAAGATGCCGCGTTCTGTGTAAAACCCTTAATCGGAGTACATCCATGTACGCGGTCGTAAAAACCGGCGGTAAGCAGTATCGTGTTACCGCTGGCGAAAAAATCAAAGTAGAACAGATACCGGCAGACGTGGGCTCGGAAATCACCCTGGACCAAGTGTTCATGGTCGGTGAAGGCGAGTCTGTCAAGATCGGCACCCCCGTGGTTGCTGGTGCTGTGGTGAAGGCCACCGTGGTTTCCCACGGCCGTCACGACAAGATCAAGATCTTCAAGATGCGTCGTCGTAAGCACTACCAAAAGCATCAAGGTCATCGTCAGAACTACACCGAGCTTCGCATCGAAGCTATTTCCGCCTAAGGAGTAACGCACCATGGCACACAAAAAGGCTGGCGGCAGTTCACGTAACGGTCGCGACTCAGAAAGCAAACGCCTTGGCGTAAAGCGCTACGGCGGTCAAGCAGTGCTGGCTGGCAACATCATCGTGCGTCAGCGTGGCACCGAGTACCATCCCGGCGAAAACGTCGGCATCGGCAAGGATCACACCCTGTTCGCCCTGGTGGACGGCGTTGTGAACTTCGCTGTGAAGGGTGCCCAAAAGCGCCGCACCGTGAGCATCGTCGCCGCTGCTGAATAAGCACCGACTGCTTGCCTCAAAAGCCCTATCCCTGCGGTAGGGCTTTTTTGTTTCAAGAACAGATTGCGCTGTGGCTCCGGCCCGGCCTCCGGCACCACCCCCGCCCGCGCACCTGGCGCGACGGGCAGCTTGAATACCTGGAAAACCCATGAAATTTTTCGACGAAGCCCGTATTGAAGTCATCGCTGGCGACGGCGGCAACGGTGCCGCCACCTTCCGCCGCGAAAAATACATCCCCATGGGCGGCCCGGACGGCGGCGACGGTGGCAAGGGCGGCGACGTGTACGCCGTGGCCGACCGTAACCTGAACACCCTCATCGACTACCGCTACAAGCGCACCTTCCTGGCCGAACGCGGCGAAAACGGGCGCGGTGCCGACTGCTACGGCAAGGGCGGTGACGACATCGAGCTGCGCATGCCGGTGGGCACCATCATCACCATGCTGGAAACCGGCGAACTGATCGCCGACATGGACGTGGATGGCAAGCGCGTGATGATCGCCAAGGGTGGCCGGGGCGGCCTGGGCAACCTGCACTTCAAGACCAGTACCAACCGGGCCCCGCGCAAGAAAACCATGGGCCAGCAGGGCGAGCGCAAGAGCCTCAACCTCGAACTCAAGGTGCTGGCCGACGTGGGCCTGCTGGGCATGCCCAACGCGGGCAAGTCCACCTTCATCCGCGCCGTGTCTTCGGCCAAGCCCAAGGTGGCCGACTACCCCTTCACCACCCTCGCCCCCAACCTGGGCGTGGTGCGCACCTCCGAAAACCGCAGCTTCGTGATCGCCGACATTCCCGGCCTGATCGAAGGCGCTGCCGACGGTGCCGGCCTGGGCCACCAGTTCCTGCGCCACCTGCAGCGCACCCATATCCTGCTGCACATCGTCGATCTGGCCCCCTTCGACCCGGAAACCGACCCGGTGCGCGAAGCCCACGCCATCGTCGAAGAGCTGCGCAAGTACGACGAATCCCTCTACACCAAGCGCCGCTGGCTGGTGCTCAACAAGCTCGACCTGATTCCCGAAGAGGAGCAGGCCGAGCGCGTCCAGGCCTTCCTTGACGCCTACGGCCCGGTGGATCGCCACTTCCAGGTCTCGGCCATCAGCCGCAACGGCTGCCAGGAAGTCGTGTTTGCCCTCCAGGACGTGCTGGACGAAGAAAAGGCTGCCGCCCAGGCCGCCGCCGATGCCAAGGCCGCCGCAGAAGCCGCCACCCTGGCCGATGCCCGCGCCGCTGCCGGCAGCGACGCAGACTTCGAAGAAGATGACTTCGAGGGCGACGAGAGCGACGAGAGCGACGAGTACGACGAAGAAGATTTCGAAGACGAAGAAGAGATCGACGCCGATGAGAACCCAAATTCGTAACGCCCGCCGCCTGGTCGTCAAGGTCGGCAGCGCCCTGGTCACCAACAACGGCGAGGGCCTGGACATCAGCGCCCTGGCCGACTGGGCGCGCCAGATTGCCGCCCTACGCGCCGAAGGGCGCGAAATCGTGCTGGTTTCTTCGGGCGCCATCGCCGCCGGCATGCAGCGTCTGGGCTGGGCCACCCGCCCCCAGGAAATGCACCAGCTCCAGGCCGCCGCTGCCGTGGGCCAGATGGGCCTCGCCCAGGCCTACGAAAGCGTGTTCTCGCAAAACGGCCTGCACACCGCCCAGATCCTGCTGACCCA
>JAJTBM010000075.1 GCA_021286885.1 Rhodocyclales bacterium | reverse complement strand
TTTGAGCTCAGCCACTAACTCTGACATAGCCTTGCGGGCCATGAAAAGTGGGTAGCGGCTAAAGTCTATGGCATCGTCCGGGATGCGACAGTCATCAAGAAACCCCTGGAGGCAGCGGTGATTCAGGAAGTCACCCTCCCGCCGCCGCCCCCTCCGCCCAAGGTGGTGAAGGTGGAGCAGGCGCCCAAGACCCAGACGCCGCCGCCTGCCTATGTGCCGCCCCCCGAGGTGGTGCCCCAGCCGAGCGCGCCGGTGCTGTCGTCCACCACGGCTACGCCGCCGCCCGAGCCGGTGATCGCACCCCCGGCGCCGGCCCCCGTGCCTGCGGCGCCTCCGGCACCGCCCAAGCAGGTTCGGGCCGATATCGGGGCCAGCTGCCCCGGCCAGGTGCGGCCCGATGTGCCCCGGGGGGCCGAGGGCGTGAGCGGCGTAGTCAAGGCCCAGGCCCTGATCCGCGATGGGGTGGTGAAGGACGTGACCATCCTGTCCGGCCCCAAGGTGTTCCATGCTGCCGTGCGCAGCGCCATGCTCCAGTACAAATGCGTCTCCACCGGCGACGGTGAGATCCTGGCCACCCAGCAGTTCGTGTTCGAGGCCAACTAAGCCCGGGCCCAGGCCCAGGTCAGGAAGCTGATTGTTCTGAATCCTGTACGACTCACGCGCCACCCTCCGCCCCCTCCGGGTCGGGGGGTGGTGGCGTTTGTGGATTTGTTTATCAGCAATTTGCTGCAAAGCTTCTGAATTATTCTTGGTTTGTTCGTCGCGCCCCCCTCGTTAATGTTCTCCCATTCGCTGGCTGCAGCCGGTTGCCAGCATCATTTTCGGGAGAACTTCCATGCTTGATTCCAGCCTTGAAACTTCGGTCGGTGATGTGGTGCCGGCCCCCATCCCCGGTAGCGCCGATCTGGCCGAGACCCTGCTCGACCAGGCCCGCCGCCAGGCCCGGTCTGCCGGCCTGCCCTATGCGGGTGGCCTCAGCCCGGTGGATGCCTGGAGCCTGATCCAATCGGGCCGCGCCACCCTGGTGGATGTGCGCACCAACGAAGAGCGCAAGTTTGTCGGCCAGGTGCCTGCCGGTCTGCATGTGGCCTGGGCCACGGGCACGTCCCTCAACCGCAACCCGCGCTTCGTCAAGGAACTGGAAGCCAAGGTCAAAACAGATGCGGTGGTGCTCTTCCTGTGCCGTAGCGGCAAGCGCTCGGCCCTCGCCGCCGAAGCGGCTGCCAAGGCCGGTTTCACCCAGGTTTTCAACATTCTGGAAGGTTTTGAGGGCGAGCTGGACGAAGCACAGCGGCGCGGCGGCCTGGGGGGCTGGCGCTTCCGGGGCCTGCCCTGGATTCAGGACTGAGCCCGGGAGCCCGCCATGACTGCATCCACCAAAAACCTTGTCGCCAACGAATTTGGCCTGCTGCTGCGCCATCTGCGCGAAGCCCGGGGCTGGTCCCAGGAGCGCCTGGCCGAACACGCCGAGCTGAACCGCAGCTTTGTGGGGGATCTGGAGCGGGGCGAGGCCCTGCCGTCCCTCACCACCCTGGGTAAGCTGGCTGTCGCCTTTCACCTGCGCCCGTCGATTCTGCTGGCCCGGCTGGAGGGCCGCGTCCCCGCCCGCGTGCCCGGTTGAAACCTCTTTGAAATTGATTTGCCGGCTATAGCTGGTTGAGTCCTGCCGGGCTCTGGCAGGACACTTGACTATGCTTTTTGGTAATAAAAATTTTCTTTTTTAGAATATAGGATAAGGAGCCTGCATGACTGATCATATCGATGCTCAGACTGCCCTCGGTGATAACGCAGCCCGGCAGCTGGCCAATGCCACCAAGACCGTTCCCCAGCTGTCGACGGTCTCCCCCCGCTGGCTGGTGCATCTGCTCCAGTGGCTGCCGGTGGAAGCAGGTATCTACCGCCTGAACAAGGTCAAGAACCCCCGCGATGTGCGTGTGGCCTGTTCCCAGCGCGACGAGTCCGAGCTGCCCCAGACCTTCGTTGATTACGACGAGCAGCCCCGTGAGTACTTCCTGAACGCGGTCACCACCGTGCTGGACGTGCACACCCGTGTTTCCGACCTCTACAGCAGCCCCCACGACCAGATCAAGGAACAGCTGCGTCTCACCATCGAGACCATCAAGGAGCGTCAGGAGTCCGAGCTGATCAACAACCCGGACTACGGCCTGCTCGCCAACGTGTCGGACGAACAGCGCATCTCCACCCTGACCGGCGCTCCGACCCCCGACGATCTGGACGACCTGATCACCAAGGTGTGGAAGGAGCCCGGTTTCTTCCTGACCCACCCGCTGGGCATCGCCGCCTTTGGCCGTGAATGTACCCGCCGTGGCGTGCCGCCCCCGACCGTGAGCCTGTTTGGCTCCCAGTTCCTGACCTGGCGCGGCATCCCCCTGATCCCGTCCGACAAGGTGCCCATCGAGGATGGCAAGACCAAGATCCTGCTGCTGCGCACCGGCGAAAAGCGCCAGGGCGTGGTCGGCCTGTTCCAGCCCGGCCTGGCCGGCGAACAGAGCCCGGGCCTGTCGGTGCGCTTTATGGGCATCAACCGCAACGCCATCGCCTCTTACCTGATTTCCCTGTATTGCTCCCTGGCCGTGCTGACCGATGACGCTCTGGCCGTCCTCGATGATGTGGAGATCGGCAAGTACCATGACTATCCCGACACCTACAAGTGAGGGGCTCGTCGCCCTGGGCGGCGCAGCACCCGCCGGGCTGCCGGATGAACTGACGCTGGCCCGGCTGGCAGGCGAATTTTTCGCCGCCCTGCCCGGGGGCGGGCCGAGCCCGGCCTTTGCCCGGCCCGAAGTGCCGGTGCAGGCACCCGCCCAAGCGCCGGCCCAGGTGCAGGAAATCCGCCTGGGGGATGTTTCCCCCCGGCTGAGTGCCCTGGCACCGGCTACGCCGGTCGAAGCCACCCAGCAGCCGCTGGATCGTGGCGCGGCTGCAGGCCGTCCGGCGGCGCCGGTGTTTGGTGTGCCGGAAGCCTACGCCGCCGCTCTGCCGGTGGTGGGAACCCCGCCCCAGGCTCCGGCTCAGGTAGCCCCGTCCACCCCCTATTACTTTTTGGGGGAATCGGGCGCAGCCAGCTCGTCGGCCGCCTTGCCCCTGCCCGATAGCCGGGCTGAGAACCGGGTCGAGCCCCAGAGCCTCGGCCTGCCGGGTGAAGCCGAGTTGCGCGGTCTGCTGGCAGAAATCGCCGGCGCCCGCACCCCGGCGGAGGCGCCAGCTGCCGGCCATGCCAAGGCCACCAACCCCGGCCATTTTTACTTTCTCGACCAGGCCGACCATCCGGCCCGCAACAGCCATGTACCGGCCCAAGGGCCGATCCAGGCTGGGTTTGATGTGCAGGCGGTGCGCCGCGATTTCCCCATCCTGCAGGAGCGGGTGAATGGCAAGCCCTTGATCTGGTTTGACAACGCGGCCACCACCCACAAGCCCCGGCAGGTCATCGAGCGGCTGGCGTATTTTTACGAGCACGAGAACTCCAACATCCACCGGGCTGCCCACGAACTGGCCGCCCGGGCGACCGATGCCTACGAGGGGGCCCGCAACAAGGTGGCGCGCTTCCTGGGCGCTGCCTCGTCGGATGAGATCATCTTTGTGCGCGGCGCCACCGAAGGCATCAACTTGATCGCCAAGACCTGGGGTTGGCAGAACGTGGGCGAGGGGGACGAGATCATCGTCTCCAACCTCGAACACCACGCCAACATCGTCCCCTGGCAGCAGCTCGCTGCTGCCAAGGGCGCCCGGCTCAAGGTGATCCCGGTGGATGATAGCGGCCAGGTGCTGCTGGATGAGTATCGCAAGCTGCTCACCCCGCGCACCAAGATCGTCTCGGTGACTCAGGTCTCCAACGCCCTCGGCACCGTGGTGCCGGTGCGCGAGATCGTCGCCCTGGCCCATCAGGCCGGTGCGGTGGCGCTGGTGGATGGGGCCCAGTCGGTGTCCCACATGCGGGTGAACGTGCAGGAAATCGGCGCCGATTTCTTCGTGTTCTCCGGCCACAAGGTGTTTGCACCCACCGGCATTGGCGCGGTGTATGGCAAGAAGGCCATTCTCGAAAACATGCCACCCTGGCAGGGCGGAGGCAACATGATTGCCGACGTGACCTTCGAGAAAACCCTCTACCACGGCGCCCCGGCCCGGTTTGAAGCCGGCACCGGCAATATCGCCGACGCCGTGGGCCTGGGCGCGGCCATCGACTACGTGGAACGGATCGGGATGGAGAGCATCGCCCGCTACGAACACGATCTGCTGGTCTATGCCACCCGGGGCCTGCTCACCGTGCCCGGCCTCAAGTTGATCGGCACCGCCCGGGACAAGGCCAGCGTGCTGTCCTTCGTGCTGGACGGCTACCGCACCGACGAGGTGGGGCGTGCGCTCAACGAAGAGGGCATCGCGGTGCGCTCCGGCCACCACTGCGCCCAGCCCATCCTGCGCCGCTTTGGCCAGGAAACCACGGTGCGGCCTTCGCTGGCGTTCTACAACACCTGCGAAGAAGTCGACACCCTGGTGGCCGTGCTCCACCGCCTCGCCCGAGGCAAGGGGCGCGCCCGCTAAGGTGGTGCCAAACGCTGGAAACGGCGTTCAGCCCCTCTGAAATACCCGACCCCTGGGGGCCCTGCGCTGCCGGGGTCGGGTATTTTTGCCCGCCCCAAAAGTGTTTTGGTGTGCGTGGATGTATGTAAATTTCATATACCGATTGGCATGCAAGCTAATTACCCCCGCCTTGAAAAAGATAGGGATTTTTGTTGGTTAGAACTGCGCGGGCCGGCTACTAAAGTGTTGCCCATCCTGCGTTCGCGATGGCGAATGCAATTTTGACTTCATGATGGAGATCGCCATGTCCAGCTGGTTTGCAGATAACGCCCTGTCCATTGGCCGTACCCCGCTGGTGCGTCTCAACCGGATCGCCGAAGGTGCCGGCGCCACGGTACTTGCCAAAATCGAAGGGCGCAACCCGGCCTATTCGGTCAAATGTCGGATCGGCGCAGCCCTGATCCGTGATGCAGAGCAGCGCGGCGTGCTCACCCCCGGCAAGGAAATCGTCGAGCCCACCAGCGGCAACACCGGCATCGCCCTGGCCTTCGTGGCCGCAGCCCGGGGCATTCCCATCACTCTCACCATGCCCGAAACCATGAGCCTGGAGCGGCGCAAGCTGCTGCTCGCCTACGGCGCCAAACTGGTGCTGACCGAAGGCGCCAAGGGCATGGCCGGCGCCGTGGCCAAGGCCGAGGAAATTGCCGCCTCCGACCCGGACAAATACGTGCTGCTGCAGCAGTTCAAGAACCCCGCCAACCCCGCCATCCACGAAGAAACCACGGGCCCCGAAATCTGGCAGGATACCGACGGAGCGGTGGACATCTTTGTGGCCGGCGTGGGCACCGGCGGGACCATCACCGGCGTTTCCCGTTACCTCAAGCACACCCGGGGCAAGGCCGTCACCAGCGTGGCGGTGGAGCCTTCCGCCAGCCCGGTGCTGAGCCAGACCCGGGCCGGCGAAGCAGTCAAGCCCGGCCCCCACAAGATCCAGGGCATTGGCGCCGGCTTCGTGCCCGGCGTGCTGGATCTGACCCTGGTGGACCAGATCGAGCAGGTCAGCAACGAAGAAGCCGTTGAATACGCCCGCCGGCTCGCCCGCGAAGAAGGCATCCTCTCTGGCATTTCGAGCGGCGCGGCCACAGCCGCCGCCCTGCGCCTGGCCCGCCTGCCCGAGAACGCCGGCAAGACCATCGTGGTGGTGCTGCCCGACTCCGGCGAACGCTACCTCAGCTCCGTGTTGTTCGAGGGGCTGTTTGACGCCGCAGGCCTGCCCGTATGACCCATCCTGCTGATCCCTTGCCTGAAGAAGAAGCCCGCCTGGACCTGAGCGGCATCGTCACCGGCCTGCGCGACGTGCGCGAGCGCTGGCGCGAGTCCCAGGGCCGGCTGCGCGAATCCGGCGGGCGGGAGTTCCCGTCCCGGGACGCCCTCGCCACCATCGTGCGCCAGCTGGCCGGCGCCCTGTTTCCCATGCGCCTGGGCCCCGACGGCCTGCGCCAGGAAAGCGAAGACGTGTATGTGAGCTACACCCTCGACGCCGCCCTGCACAGCCTGCTCGAACAAATCCGGCTGGAGCTGCACTGCCAGGCCCGCCATGGCCGGCTCGGCCTGCCCGAGGTTTCATCCCGCGCCCTCGCCATCCTCAGCACCTTTGCCAGCCAGCTCCCCGAAATCCGCGCCCTGCTTGATACCGACGTGCTCGCCGCCTACCACGGCGACCCCGCCGCCCGCAGCGTGGACGAAGTGCTGTTGTGCTACCCGGGCATCTTGGCGGTGATCCATCACCGCATCGCCCACCGGCTCTACCTGCTGGGCGTACCCCTGATTGCGCGCATCATCGCCGAGCTTGCCCACGGCGAAACCGGTATCGACATCCACCCCGGTGCCCGCATCGGGCCCAGCTTCTTCATCGACCACGGCACCGGCGTGGTGATCGGCGAAACGGCGGTCATCGGCCACCGGGTGCGCCTCTACCAGGCCGTCACCCTTGGCGCCAAACGCTTCGATGTGGAAGAAGACGGCGCCCTCGCCAAAGGCGGCGCCCGCCATCCCCAGCTGGAAGACGATGTGGTCGTCTATGCCGGCGCCACCATCCTGGGCCGCATCACCATCGGCGCCGGCTCCAGCATCGGCGGGAACGTCTGGCTCACCCACAGCATGCCCCCCGGCAGCCGCGTCACCCAGGCCAGCCTGCACCAGGAACAGGCCCAGCAAGGCACCCGCGAGGAGGTCAATGCATGAGCAATCTGGAGGTTCTGACGCGCCGCTTCGGCGCCGTCGTCCGCCGCCAGCGCCGCGTCCGGGGCTGGTCCCAGGAAGAACTCGCCGACCGGGCCGGCCTCAGCCGCTCCTACGGCGGCGAAGTGGAACGGGGCGATGCCGTTCCCTCCCTCGTCACCGTCATCAAACTCGCCCACGCTTTCGAAATGCAACCCTCCGCCCTCATGGCCCAGGCCGAGGGGGATGGGCATATGTTCAGACGCTGAAAGGCGGGTTGTTGGGGACAGAAATGAATCAGGCCCGGGCATGTGCTCGGGCCTGAGGTTTTTTGGGGGCTTGGGATGTCGTGTGAAATCTGTTCCGGCGACTTGTTGCGTGCAATCAACTCATGAACTTGGTTCAGCTGCCAAGACTTGACGCCTATAGACCGGGCTTTGGTAAAGTGTCACATCTTGGATGATTGACTGAGTCTGCAATATTGACTTTTGGGAGGCTCCTAGGTTGCGCAAACAGAAGAAGATGTTTTTTTGAATCTAAAATGAGGCATGTTCTGGCTTTTTTCTTTATAAATATGTGAGGTGCTATCTCTAGAAAGCCAAGGTTTGAGTTAATGTGTTAACTTTTAACTGTAGCAAAGCATTCGCTGCGTTTATCGAACCAAAATCGAAGGAAAGCTTACCGCGACTGGTTCTGACAGCCCCCTCGCAGAGTCTGTTGGATGATCTAGAACTATTGCGAAATGACTCAGGTCAGAAAGCAGTGCATTTGCAGCAATCGGTTGTGTATATGGCGCGCATCCGTCGCCGTGCATGCATCTTTGTGATGGAAGCCAATGTCCGTTATGCTAGGTTTCCACTGGACAGAAAAAGAAGACTTGAAAGGGTTTGTCAATCAGCTTGTCGAGCGGTTTTTCAACGAAATGAACTCTGCTGCTGATCTTGGGGTGATAGTTGACTTCAACGCCACTATAAAAAATTCTGGAATCGCCACCCTACCTTTCGTTTCTTTTTGAGAGCAGGCCGGAGCGTGCAGGCGCATTTGAAAGATGTTGTCTGGAGTTTGCAAGATCAGGCAGGCATGGCAGGAGCGTTACCTGAAAGCCACAAGCGCTACCTTGCCGTTTGTTATGACAGCAGGCCGCTCATTTGGTCATGAATGCAGGAATTTAGTCTCAGAAGAATTCTTTTGTTTGCGCTGATTTACGTGCGCAGTTTTTACTCATCTTGGGCAGTTAAGCTTGCATAGCCAGTTAACCATTGGAAAAGCTTTTTCTCTGCTGGAAAAATCAATCTTTGCGTCTTTTGGTTGGGTGAATTGTCGCTTTGGAAAAATCATCGAACATGCTGCACAGCTTCACGAGCGCTCGGATAAAAAAATCATTTTAAATAAAACGCTGAAATTCATAAGTGCAAAACCATTATTCACAACTGGCTGTGAATAAATAAAGGGTAATTAATATGAAAATTACGGTGAAAAACCTAGGGGCCATCAGACAGGCTCAGTTTGAGTTGGGTGATATGACCATCATCTGTGGAGGAAACAACACAGGAAAAACTTACGCAACTTATGCCTTGTTTGGCTTCCTTACTTTTTGGCGTGACACGCTCAAGGTTCCCGTTGCAGAAGAAGTCGTTGATTTGCTGTTGAAGGATGGTTCTGTCGAGTTGGATGTAGAAGATTACATTGCAAATGCACAAAAATTCGTCGATGACGGTTGTCGTGCTTATACCCAAAACCTGTCCAGGGTCTTTGCGTCCTCTGAGAAATATTTCAGTGAGAGTGGGTTTCTAATAAATATCAGTGATAAAGATATTCAGCCAGTAACCACTTACGATCGAACGATTGGTACGGCCAAGGCCAGTCTTTTTAAGATTTCAAAAAAAGAAGGCGAGTCTGAGCTGCTTATTTCTCTGCTGCTCGACAAAGGTGCTGTCAGGATTTCGCGCACGGCAGTAGCAGAAAAGATCAGTGAAGCATTGGAGGAAATCATCTTCGGCAAACTGTTTCCTAAGCCATTTATTGCGAGTGCCGAGCGTACCGGGGCAGCCATTTTTCGTAAAGAACTGAATCTATCCAGAAACCGTCTGCTCGAAGAAATAGGTGCCATCAAAACCGAGATCAATCCTTTTGAGATACTCTCCAAGGTTTACTCGGACTACGCCCTACCAGTGAAATCGAATGTCGACTTCACGCGTCAGCTTGAAAGCCTTGCTAAAGCTGAGAGCAGTATTGCCAAGCAATATCCAGATATACTAACCGATTTTTATGACATCATCGGTGGTGACTATCAGGTCACTCGCAACGATGAGCTTTACTACGTACCCAAAGGAGTCAAGGTTAAACTGACCATGGATGAGAGCTCCAGTGCTGTGCGCTCCCTGCTGGATATCGGTTTTTACCTCCGCCATGTAGCAGCCCCTGGAGATCTCCTGATTGTGGACGAGCCGGAACTTAACCTACACCCAGCCAACCAGCGCAGGGTTGCCCGGTTGTTCTCGCGCCTGCTGAAATTAGGCATCAAGGTATTCATCACTACTCACAGCGACTACATCATTAAGGAACTCAACACCCTGATTCTGCTAAACCAGGACAAACCACGTTTGCAAGCTCTGGCCGAAAAGGAGGGCTATCGTAAGGACGAGTTGCTAGATTTCAAGCAGGTAAGGGTTTATATCGCTGAGGAAAGTCTGATCAAACTCGATGGCGGGGCAAGAAAGGTGAGATGCAAAACCTTGGTGCCGGCCAGTGTTGATGCTGAAACCGGCATTGAGGCAAGAAGCTTTGATGAAACCATCGAGGAGATGAATCGCATCCAGGACGAAATCGTCTGGGGGGGCGAGGCATGATTGACGATGTGGAAATCTTGATGCAGTTGATCAAGCCCACAGCGACTGTGGCCCTCGGAGAACAGTACGGCAGGCATTTTGTTACTTTGCGCGAACCACAAGCACCTGACTCTCAAGTCACTGTGAGAAACCTCCCGCCCGATACTATTGCCATCAAAGTTGACGCCTTTGCTTCACCTGATGCTGTCTTTAATGGAAAAAACGGCGAATGCAAGCGCGCCGATTATGTGTTAATTAGCCCAGAACGCCG
>JAJTBM010000074.1 GCA_021286885.1 Rhodocyclales bacterium | reverse complement strand
ACTTACTTGCTGCGTCTTCTGCGTTGCGTTTGCTGCAGAAGAGGTGCGCATTATAGACCTATAACGCGCACCGTCAAGCACTTTCTGCAAAAAACTTCTTGGGGGCTTAGTTGAGGGTGACGCGGGCGTATTTACGCTTGCCCACCTGCAGCACCACGGTGTTGCCAGCCTGGAGCAGCAGCCCCTTGTCGGACAGCTTTTCGCCATCGATCCGCACGCCGCCCTGGGCAATCATGCGCAGCGCTTCAGACGAGCTGGCTGTGAGACCGGCCTGCTTGAGCACCATCGCAATCCCCAGCCCTTCGGCGCCAGCAGCGATCTGGACTTCGGGGATGTCTTCGGGAATCGCGTTGCGCTGGAAGCGGGCTTCGAAGTCTTCCAGGGCCGCCACGGCAGCCGTCAGGTTATGGAAGCGGGCGACCAGTTCCTGGGCGAGTTGCACTTTCACATCGCGGGGGTTGCGACCTTCGGCAATGGCAGTGCGCAGCTTGGCGATCTCGCTGCTGGGCAGGAAGGACAGCAGCTCGTAGTAACGCCACATCAGATCATCGGAGATGGACATCACCTTGCCGAAGATCTCGTTGGGCGCCTCATAGATACCAATATAGTTGCCTAGGGACTTGGACATCTTGTTGACGCCGTCCAGGCCTTCGAGCAGCGGCACCGTGAGGATGCACTGGGGCGCCTGGCCGTAGTTCTTCTGGAGTTCGCGCCCCATCAGCAGGTTGAAGCGCTGATCGGTGCCGCCCAGTTCTACGTCGGCCTTCATGGCCACCGAGTCATAGCCCTGGCACAGGGGGTACAGGAACTCGTGGATGGCGATGGGCTGGTGATTGCCGAAGCGCTTGGAGAAATCATCCCGCTCCAGCATGCGGGCCACGGTGTATTGGCCGGCAAGGCGAATCATGCCGGCGGCGCCCAGATCGTTCATCCAGGCGGAGTTGAAGCAGACTTCGGTCTTTTCAGGATCGAGGATCTTGAAGACCTGCTCCTGATAAGTCTTGGCGTTGGCCAGCACTTGCTCCCGGGTGAGAGGCGGGCGGGTGGTGTTCTTGCCGGTGGGGTCGCCGATCATGCCGGTGAAGTCGCCGATCAGGAACATCACGTGATGGCCCAGTTCCTGGAAATGGCGCAGCTTGTTGATCAGCACCGTGTGGCCCAGGTGCAGGTCGGGGGCGGTGGGGTCGAAGCCGGCCTTGACCCGCAGGGGACGCCCAGTCTTGAGCTTTTCCACCAGTTCAGCTTCGATCAGGAGCTCATCGGCCCCGCGCTTGATCAGTTCAAGCGACGCAGTGATATCAGTCATGTTTGTCCTTGCGCAAAAGCACGCAAACGCAGTTTTTGATAGACTGCGCCGCTAAAATTTTGCTTGGAAGTCCGATGCTTAGAGAAAAGACGGCGATTCTAGCGCATCTCAAAAAGCTGCGTGCAGACGACCCGGCGCGCATGCGGCGTCTGGGAGCAGTGGCCCTGGTGGCCGCCCTGGGAATGGCGACGGCTGTCGCCGTGGTGCCCGGCAGCGCCGAGCAGCCGGACTTGAGCGAAAAGGTGGTGGAGGCGCTGGGCGAGTTGCCCGTGGAGATCCGGCAGGATGACGCCCACCCCTTCATCCGGGAAGACCGGCTGCGGGGCAGCGAGAGTCTGGCAAGCCTGCTGCGCCGGATGGGCGTGAGCGATACCGAAGGCCTGCCCAAGGGCAAGGCACTGGACGCCCTGCAACGCACCCTGAACCCCATCATGCGCCCGGGCTGTATGGTCACCGTCGCCACCACGGCGGCGGGGCGCCTAGTGTCGGTTTCTTTTGTGCATGGCAAGAACGATCACCAGGTGTTGCTGCGCCAGACCGCCGAGGGCCTGCGTCTGGAAGAGCTGGCCCTCACGCTGGACAGCCGGGTGCAGATGCAAGGGGGCAGCATCGAGTCTTCCCTGTTTGCCACCATGGACGCCATTGGCCTGCCCGATAGCGTGGGCGAAGAATTGGCCCGGATGTTCGGCGACGAGATCGACTTCAACACCGACCTGCGCAAGGGCGACCACTTCAATGTGGTGTACGAAGTCCTGTACCACGCGGGGCGGCCCGTGCGCACCGGGCGGATTCTGTCGGCCGAGTTCTACAACAAGGGCGTGCGCCATGCGGCCTATCTATATACCCACCCGGACGGCAAGGCCGAGTACTACGACGAACAGGGCAAGAGCCGCCAGGAAGGCTTTTTGCGTTCGCCCCTGGAGTTTTCCCGGGTAACGTCCGGCTTTGCGATGCGGCTGCATCCCATCCAGGGCATCTGGAAGCAGCATCAGGGCGTGGATTTTGGCGCGCCCACCGGCACGGCGGTCAAGGCCACGGCCCATGGCGAAGTGGAATTCGTGGGCTGGCAGAACGGCTATGGCAACTTTGTGGTGCTGCGCCACGGGGACAAATACACCACCGCCTATGGTCACCTGAGCGGCTTTGCGCCCCGGCTCAAAAAAGGCAGCAGCGTGAATCAAGGGGATGTCATCGGCTACGTGGGCACCACGGGCTGGGCCACCGGGCCCCATCTACACTACGAATTCCGGATCAACGGGGTGCATCAAAACCCGCTCACCGTGGCATTGCCCAGTGTGCGCCCGATCAGCGGGGCTGCCCTCGCCCAGTTCCGGCAACAAACCACCGAGCTGAAGCAGCAGCTGGCCTGGGCCGCTGGCACCAGCAGCGCCCGCCTGGATTGAGCGATCGGTACCTCAACCCCGGCCCCGCCCGGGCCTGCTAATCTATATAGACAAAAAAAACCGGACGGTTGCCCGTCCGGCAAAGTTGCGACTGCTCTGGGGGCGCCCCGTCGATTCAATACCGACGTGGCGCCTTCATCTTTTACGCCGTCCCGTACTCAGCGGCGGCTGCGATATACCGTCCACGACCGGCTGGAGGAGCTTTCCAGACCGCTGTAAGCATCTGCATCGCTGCGCCCGGTACTGACCGACGGATTCCGGATGCTGCGGGCCACCAGCACGCTGGCGCTGTTCAGATAGCCCTGAACCACCACACTCGCCCCGCTCAGGGTGGCCGCCGTTACTCCGGCAAACACGGTCTGGTCGCTCCAGGACACGGTCTGGGTGCCCGTGCTGGTGGTCAGCACAAAGCTCAGGGCGGTGCTATCCACGCTGCCTGCGGTGCCGCTCAGGCTGCGGATGGTGTAGCTGGTGCTGGCGGGGCAGCTCAGCTGGGTGGCGAGGACTACATCGGTGCCACTCTGCACGGTGGCGGTCACATTCACCACCGTCCCCACGGCCAGGGTCACACCCACGCAGGACGTGGTCCGGTCGATGCCGCTGGCGTCCACCGGCACACCCCGCACCACAAACGAATTCTGGTCGGTGAGGCCTTCAATGGCGCCGGAGAGGCGCACGGTGGCCAGATCGCTGCTGGTGCTGCTCTGGCGAACCACAATGCGGGTGGCGGTGATGCTGCCATCGCTGCCCACGGTGCCCGTCACCTGCACATAGGCGCCATCGGCCAGGGTGGCGGTGGTCGGCACCAGGGTCGCGCTGCCGACCTTCACGGTGACGCCCGCCAGCTGGAAGCTGCCACTGGTGGCGCTATAACTGCTGATCACGCCGCCCAGCTGGGTGGTGCCGCTGGTGCTGCCATCGGCCAGGGCCGCGTTCTGCACCCGCACCCGGGACGCGGTGAGGCTCAGGCCGGTGCTGGTGGTCACCAGGCTGCCGGAGGCCCCCCACACCACGACCGTCTGGCCATTGGCCAGGGTTGTTGTGCTGGGCACCAGGGTGGCAGAACCATAGGCCACCGTGAGGCCATTGATGGCGAAGGTCTGGGCGCTGGTGTCCAGGCTGCTCAGGGTGCCCATCACCCGCACCGCCGAAATGCTGGACTTCTTCTCGATCCGGGTGGCCTGGACCACGTACTTGCCCAGGGTGCTGCTGTAAACCGCGCTGCCGTGGACTTCGACCAGATCCGATACGGCGATGTCGGTGAAAGCGGTATAGCCGCCGCCAAACACGGTGACCACGCCTGCCGTGCTGTCGGTATTCACGCTCACCGCCTGGCCGGCGACGGTCAGGGTAAGGGCGCTGCTATCCAGGGCGCTCACCGCCCCGATGACCGCCGCATCCACCGTCACGGTGCTGGCGGTGCCGCTGCTGTCATACGCCACCCGCACCCGCTCACCGAGCTTGAGGCTCACGTTGGTGTAGGTGCCATCGGCGTTTTCGACCCGGGTATAAGACTTGGCGTCTTCCAGGGCGACCCCATCCACGTACACGCTGCCAAAGCCGGTCACGGTGCCACTGGCGGTGGACACACTGCTGCTCGAACTGCTGTCAGACGCAGTGCTGCCGGCAGAACCGCCGCCGCCACCACAGGCCACCAGCCACACCGCGCACACGGCAGCCAGGCCAAAGGCCAGGCCAGTCTTACGCATACCCATTTTCTTATCTCCATGAACTGACGTAGAAGTTCAGGAGCACCGGCAAACCGAACCCGGACAAACACGTCCCTCAGTTCACCTGGCGCACCCGCGTCAGTCGCAACAACGCGCTGCCTTGGTCAAATACGCCCTCAACCTCGACCTTCTGGCCGATCGGCAGACTGGCGGGGCGTTTATCAAAATACGTTTTCTCATCCCAGCGGGCCTGGATCAGGCCACTGCCCCGGGTGAGCTGAATCATCAAGGTCTGGGCATCCAGATTGAGCTGGCTGAGCTGGCCCTGATATTCGAGCACCTCGCCCGTGAGGGCCGCCGAGGCACTGCAACTCACCGCCGTAGCCACCACGGTGCTGCTGCCGGGCACCAGGGCGCCCGTGACCTGCACGGCCACATCCACATTGCTGCCCACGCTCAGGCAGGCTGCCGCGAGGGTGCCCTGGGCCGCCTGCACCGGCGTCCCCCGAAGGCTGAAACTCACCGGGCTAGCGCTCCAATCCACGCCGCGCACCACGCCCTTCAGGGTGATGGTGCGGCCCAGATCCTTGCCTCCACTCCCGCCATTGCTGGTACGCACACTGAGGGCACTGGCCACCAGGGCCGTGCCTGAGGGGCTCAGGGTCACGCTCACAAACTGCCCGGCGGTCAGCGCCGCCGCATCCACGCTCAAGCCTGCTGGCAGGCTCAAGGTGACACCCTGAATCTGCACGGTGCGGGCCACCGGGTCGTAGTTGGACGCCAGCCCGCTCAGGGTGATGGCGCTAAACGAAGCCAGCTCTGCTGCGGTGGTTCCACTCCCGGCCAGGCGACTCACCACCACCGGGCTGCTCGCCAGCGCGCTCCGGGCCACCCAGGCCCGCAGACCATCCCCCACGCTCACGCTGCTACCCGCCGGGAGGCTGAGCAAAGTGCCTGTCACCTCATTCAGGCGTACGCCCGTGCTGCCTACACTGGCCACCACACCGCCCAGCAGCACCGGATCGGCTGCCGTTGCCAGCTTTTCGAGCCGGGTCGCCACCAAGACATAGCGGGCCAGGGCGCTGTCGTAGGCCCAGGCGCCGTGCACTTCCACCTCGTCGCCCACGGCAATTCCGCTACCCGTGGTGTAGCCATCGAGTACGGTCAGGCTGCTCAGGCTGGCATCGCTGCTAGAAGTCACCAGGCGCACTGTTTGCCCCAGCACCTGCACACGACCATTGGCGTCCACCACGCTGCCCACCGGGCCCCGCAACTGGGCCTGGACTTCAACCCGCTGGGCCACCTGGCTGCTGGAATACACTAGGCGTACCCGCTGGCCGAGCTTCACATCGGCATTCACCCAACTACCGTTGCCGTTTTCCACCAGATGGGGTGCGGACGCATCGTCGTATTCGACCCCATCCACAATCACCGAACCAAAACCACTCACCGAGCCCGAGGCGACGCCGGAGCCACCGCTCCCCACGCCCGCCACCAGATCACTGCCTGCACCGCCACAACCGGCCAGCCAACAGGACATCAGCACCCACAGCCAGCCCAGCCACTTATCCATCACCCTCGCCCTCATTGCCCGGCCTCGCTCGTGTTGTCGCTCTGGGTGCCCGCCTGGGCGCCCTTGTCGTCGGCGCCCATGGGGGCCGAATAACAGAACATCCCCAGGCGGATGCGCTGATTGCCCCCCGCCGGCTCGTCCTGTGCGCACAGGGGTACGGCGGCCTGCACCATGCGGGTCAGCACCTCCTGCCATAGGGTGTTGGCGAGCAGCTCCAGCTGGCGCGCCGAGGCTTCACTCAGCCCATCGGCAAACACCGATTGCTCCAGATAGGTCTTGTCTGCTCCGCTGCTCAGGTTATGCACCCCTGCCGCCAGGTGATCGGCCACGCTCCCGCTCATCAGCTGGCGCGCTTCCACATGCCGGGCATCCGGCACAAAGGCCTGCTGGCGCAAGGACACCTGGCCCGCCTCTTCTTCCACCACGCCCAGGCGCAGCAGCTCCTGCAGCACCGAGCGGGGATGCACATCGGTGGACACCGCCCGAGCCAGGGCCTCGAAGGACGGCGCCTCGCCCTGTAGCGGCAAAACCGAAGGCAAGCCGCTGCTCAGCCAGCGGGTCACCACCTGGCTGGCCGGGCTGGGCTTGCCGAGGCGGGCGAGCGGATCGGGCTCATCGAGCACCGCCGCCAGGGCCTTCACATCCTTGCGGTGCAGGCCAGACAGCAGACTCAGGGCCGAATCGGTCTGCCGGGCGCCGATATGGGCCAGCTCCTGCTGGGCCGCCTTCAAAAAAATCGGTTTGAGCGCCGTCACAAACTCGCCGTAACTCACCCCCGAGCGGAGCAACCACGTCACGAGCGGCCCCATCACCGCGAGGGCGTGGGGCAACACAGCCGCCGGCCCGGGCGCGCCGGGCATGGTGCCTGTGGGTTCCGTGGAATCAGTCGCGTCACTCATGATGATTCAGTATACATGGGAAAATTTCCCATTTATAGTTATCGAACATTTTTATTTGTCAGCTCACCGTCCTGTCCGACGGTGTTCCTCTGTAGTGCAGTAAATGTCGGGAGTTTTCGTCATGATGCGTCTCCACCCCCTGCCCACCCTGATCGCCCTCAGCCTTGCAGCGCCGCTGGCCCAGGCCGAAAGCAGCAAAACCTACATCGTCCAGTTCTATGATTCGGCGGTCCAGTCGCCGGCCCGCAGCAACCAGAAAGACGCCCGCGCCTTCTCCAACCCCCAGTCGTGGGGCTACGTGGATCAGCGCGTCGTTGAACGTACCCAAACCATCGAAAGCCGTTACAACATCACCGCCCAGCAGGCCTATAGCCAGGTGATCAACGGCTTTTCAGCCAAGCTGACTGACACCCAGGTCGCCCAGCTCAAGGCCGACAGCAGCGTGATGGCGATTGAAGAAGACAAGGTGATCAGCGTCAGCGCCCAGACCATCCCCTGGGGCATCAGCACCACCCATGCCACGCTTTCTTCGACCCTGGCCGGCAATGGCAGCGGCAGCGTTTCCGGCGTCAATGTGTATGTGATCGACACCGGCATCGCGACCCACGCCGACCTGAACCTGGTCAAACACATCAACCTGTCCGGGGATGCCTACAACTACGACTGCCACGGCCACGGCACCCATGTGGCGGGCACCATCGGCGCCAAGGATGACACCAACTTTGTGGTCGGCATGGCCCCCGGCGTGGCCCTGACCGGCGTGAAGGTGCTGACCTGCTCTGGCTCGGGCAGCACTTCGAATGTGATCAAGGGCGTGGATTGGGTGACTGCCAATGCGGTCAAGCCCGCCGTGGCCAACATGAGCCTCGGGGGCAGTGCCAGCGCAATGCTGGATACCGCCGTGCAAAAGGCCGTGAATTCGGGCGTCGTGTTTGCGATTGCCGCCGGCAACAGCACGGTGGATGCCTGCACCCAGTCTCCGGCCCGGGTGGGCAAGAGCCTGAACGGTGCGATCACCGTGGGCGCCACCGACAGCAGCGACAAGCCCGCCTCGTTCAGCAACTACGGGAGCTGTGTCGATGTCTGGGGCCCGGGAGTGTACATCACCTCCACCTACCTGAACGGCAGCACGGCCACCATGTCGGGTACCTCCATGGCCTCGCCCCACGTGGCGGGTGCGGCAGCGCTTTACCTGTCCCGCTATCCCAAGGCCACCCCGGCCACCGTGGAAGCCGCCCTCAAGCAGGCCGCCACCAGCACCGGCAACACCGATAGCGCTGGCCTCGTCATCAAGCGGGTCGACGTCACGTCTTTCTGATCCCCCCGCCGGGCTGGCGCCCGGTGTTTCAGGCGGGCATCCTGCCCACAGGATGCCCCTGCTGGGGCTGGGGCGTGTTGAGCGGAAGCGCAGGCTGTGGCGCCACCGCAGCCCCCAGCAGATCCAGGGTCAAGGCCTGGAGATCCAGCACCCCCAGCAAACGCTCCCCTACCAGCACAGGGCTGCATGCGCCCAAATGACTGGCAAGGGAATCTCCCCGGCGCACTCTTCCCGCCCGGGGGCGGGGGGCATCATCAATGCTGACCAAAGCCGGAACCACGTAGCCCACATGGGTTTCACCATGGGCAAGCACCAGTACGCTGGCCGAGTCGCTCGGCGGTGTTTCGGCCAGCCCCAGTAAAGCCTGCAAGGAATACAGGGTCACCGCACGCCCCCGGCTCACAACCACGCCGACCACTTGGCCACCATGACCCCGCACGGCCTCATCGGGGCGCCAAGGCAGAATCTCGATGATCTGTTCAACGGGGGTCACCACCTCATAACCCACGCTGTAGACCAGCACCTGACAATGCTCGGCGTAAGCCTCATCCCGCCGTTGCCCCTGCTGATGCGCGTCACCATGCCCCACCTCGGCGGGCATATTGATACCCGCCATGCCTATCAAATCGGTGTGATTCAACAGCGCCTCGGCGGCCACCAGCAAAAAATGGGCAAAAGCACCGGTGGCAGAGGCCCGCACCTGAGTCAGGCACGCCGCTGCCGGCAAAGCCCCGAGCAACAGCCCGGGCACCCGGAAAGCACGCTCCGGCAAAGGCACGACCCGGCTTTGATCCGCCCGCGCCACGTCCACGATCTCGGTCACCACAAACGCCACCAAGCCCTGGGCATAACGCAACAGAAAAGCTTGCTGAGGCACCCCCCGGGGCAACTGCCCCAGGCCACACAAGGCCAGCAGATCCACGGCGGGGATGCGCAAACCATCGTGAATGAGCACACCCAGACAATACCCGCCCGTCAAGGCCGACTCCCGCACATCCGGTTTAAGCAGCGTGGTGTGAACCGCAGCCGACGAAATGGCAAAGGGAATCCCGCCCGCCAGTACCAACACCAGCGGCTCATCTTCCGGAGCCCCCATCCCCAGAGCGGCCTGGATTTCAGCCCCGACGCCCAGCCCCCCTTCCCGCTCCAAGGCCACCGGGACGCCGGGCAGATTCATCAAGGCTTCAGGGTCCAGGAGGCTCACCATGCCTTGCTGATCCGGACGCGGAAAGGCGCCACGCATCAACATGCCCGTGCCTTGCGCCTGTTTCATCCAGACCATCGCTTCGGCGCTCGGAGCAAAGACGCCCGTTCCCCCCTCAGCCAGCAAGCCCAGCAAGCGCCCCTGATGCGCCAGGATCACCACCGCCGCCGGCTGGCCCTCTGGCTGCCAGGCTAATACCCCACGCAGATCGAGCACAGGCACCAACACACCACGCACATTCAAGCCCCCCAGCACCCCGGGTGTTGCGCAGGGTAAAGGCGTCAGGGGGGCCAGGGGCATCAGCTCCCGCATGGTGGCCAGGGGCAAGGCTAACTCCATGCCCGCCAACCGGAAGACCCCGTAGGCTTCGGGCTGCAACTCGACCCGGGCATTCATTTTTGATCCACCGCCCGGGTCAGCTCATGGATGAGGCTGCCCACCCGAGCCGCCAAGGCGCGCTGCTCCTCGGTGGTGCTGGCGATTTCGGAAGCCCGGGACACGGTACGCTCAACGCTGGCCAGAATATCTTCAAAACTGCTGGCCGCCGACTGACTGACCTCGGCCCCCGCACGCACATGTTCGGCTGACTCTTCGATGAGCCGAGAAATTTCCTGGGCTGCCGTCGAGCTGCGCTCCGCCAGCTTGCGCACCT
>JAJTBM010000073.1 GCA_021286885.1 Rhodocyclales bacterium | reverse complement strand
GGGGTCGCGGTAGACCACCTTGCGCCAGTCATCCACCCAGCCCACCGCCCCAAAGCCCAGGGTCACGAACAACACCACCCACACATAGCGGTTGTGCAGATCGCCCCACAACAGCGTGGTGAGCACGATGGACAGCAGGATCAGCGCGCCCCCCATGGTGGGCGTACCGGCCTTGGTCAGGTGGGACTTGGGGCCGTCATTGCGCACCGCCTGGCCGATTTTCTTGGCGGCCAGCCAGCGGATCACCGGCGGCCCAAAAATCAGGGACAAAGTGAGGGCCGTCCCGGCGGCCAGCACGGTCCGCAGGGTGATGTAGGCAAAAACGTTGAAAAACCGGGCATCCTTGCCCAGCCACAGGGCCAGATCAAGCAGCATCGCGAGCCTCCCCGCCAATGTTGGAAGACTCGAACACCCGTGCTGCACTCCAGAAACTCATCAAACCTTCTCCGTGATGGCCTCGACCACCCGCTCCATTTTCATGAAGCGGGAGCCTTTGACGAGGACCACCGTATCTGCATTCATTTCGGCCTTCACCGCCGCGACCAGGTCATCCAGCCGCGTGAAATGGTGTCCGCCTTCACCGAAGTTGCGCGCTGCAACTTCGCTCATCTCACCCAGCCCGAACAGGAAATCCACGCCTTCGCTCTTGGCGTAGCCGCCGATTTCGTCGTGGTACTGGAAGCTCTGCTCCCCGATCTCGCCCATGTCACCGATCACCAGAATCTTGCGCCCCGGCGTGGAAGCCAGCACCGCAATCCCCGCCCGCATGGAGTCGGGATTGGCGTTGTAGCTGTCATCAATCACCACCGCGGCTTTCAGGCCCTTGCGCACGTGCAGACGCCCGGGCGTTCCGGCGTAACCGGAGAGCCCATCCACCACAGCCGCCAGGCTGACACCGCCCGAAAGGCAGGCCGCCGCAGCCGCCAAAGCATTGCGTGCATTGTGTACACCAGGCACCTGCAACCGGATCGTGGCCGCCCCCCAAGGGGTGCTCAGGTCGAGGTCGGAAGAAAAGCCGCGCATCGTACACCTTGCGCTCACGTCTGCACACGAATTCAAGCCAAAAGTGACGATCCGGCGCCCTTCGTTGCAGTTACGCCACATTTCGACGAAGGCATCATCGGCATTCACCACGGCCACGCCCTCGGCAGACAGGCCGCTATAAATGGCGCCTTTCTCGATGGCAACTTCTTCCACGTTGCCCATCCCTTGCAGGTGGGCCCGCTGGGCGTTGTTCACCAGCGCCACGGTGGGCCGGGCGAGCCCCGTGAGGTAGCCGATTTCACCGGGATGGTTCATGCCCATCTCGATCACGGCATAGCGATGATTGCCCGTGAGCCGCAAGAGCATCAGGGGCAGACCAATGTCGTTATTCAGATTGCCCCGGGTGGCCAGCACGGCCAGATCGGGATCAACCCCATCCTGCCGGGCCTGGGCCCGCAGAATGGCCGCGCACATTTCCTTGACGGTGGTCTTGCCGTTGCTGCCAGTGACGCCAATCAGCGGCAGGCTGAAGCGGGCACGCCAGCCAGCGGCCAGACGGCCCAGCCCCAACCGGGTGTCGTCCACCACCAGCAGGGGCAGGGCCGGTGCATCCGCCGGACGTTCGGCCACCCAGCGGCAGTCCACCATGGCCGCCGCAGCGCCCTGCTGGAGCACCTGCTCCACAAAATCATGGCCATCAAAACGCTCGCCACGCAGGGCGACAAACAATTGGCCCGGGGTAATCGCCCGGGAATCGGTACTCACCGCGTTAAAGTCAACGGCAGGACCGAGGGCGCTGCCTTCGGTCAGCAGCGCCGCTTGCTGCAAATCCATCATTCCAGATCTCCCTGGGCTTCGTTCCAGGCTTCCAGGGCGGCCCGGCTTTGCTCCACATCGGAGAACGGCAGTCGCACTCCACGAATTTCCTGATAGGGCTCATGTCCCTTGCCAGCCACCACGATCACATCATCGGCAGCAGCTTCCAGCACCGCCCGGCGTATGGCCTCGGCCCGATCCGGGATGATTTCGACGTCTGCCCCGGCCCCCGCAGCAATCTGCTGGAGGATGAGCTGAGGGTCTTCATTGCGCGGGTTGTCGCTGGTGAGGATCAGACGATCCGCGAGCCGGGCCGCCAGCTCGCCCATCAGGGGGCGCTTGCCCGGGTCCCGATCGCCACCGCAGCCAAACAGGCAGACCAGACGCCCGTTACGGGCCTGGACCGTGGCGCGCACTGCCTTGAGCACTTGTTCCAGCGCATCCGGCGAGTGGGCGTAATCCACCACCACCAGCGGATCTCCCACGCCGCCCAGGGTCTGCATCCGGCCCTGGGGTGGGGTCAGATCCTCGGCCACGGCGGCTGACTCTTCGAGGGAGAAGCCCGAGGCCATCAGGGTGCCGATCACGGCCAGCAGGTTCGAGACGTTGAACTCGCCCACCAAGTTGGGGCAGAGGTCGGCAGATTCGTTGCCCGTGCGCACGGTAAAGCGCAGCCCGGCGGCAGTGGCGGTCAGCTTGTCGGCCACCAGCACCCGGTTGAGGGGAGCGGCATCGGCATTGCTGGGCACCAGGGTGTAGCCGATCACTTCCAGCCCCGTGCCGGCTAGGCGCCGGGCCTGCTCCATGCCAAAGCGGTCGTCCAGATTGAGCACCACCGAACGCAGGCCGGGCATGTCGAAGAGGCGAGCCTTGCTAGCACCGTAGTGCTCCATGGTGCCGTGGTAATCCAGATGGTCGCGGGTCAGGTTGGTGAGTACCGCCACATCAAAGTGCAGGCCGTTCAAGCGTCCTTGGTCAAGACCTATCGAAGACACTTCCATGGCCGCCGCCTGGGCGCCTGCCTGACGGAACTCGGCCAGGGTGCGATGCACGGTCAGGCTGTCGGGGGTAGTGTTGGCACTGGCGTTGAGACTGCCGGGAAAACCAAGCCCCAGGGTGCCGATCACGCCACACTTGCGCCCCAGCGTGGCCAAGGCCCGGGACACCCATTGGGTGACGGAGGTTTTGCCGTTGGTGCCCGTCACGCCGATCAGCCACAGGGCATCGGACGGACGACCATAGACTTCGTGGGCCAGATGGCCGGACAAACCCATCAGGTCATCCACGCCCACATTGGCTACCGGCAGGGACGGGCTCCAGGCATGCCCGCGACGCTCCCACAGGATCGCACCAGCACCGGCTTTCACCGCATCTTCAATGAACCGGCGCCCATCCACGGTGTAACCGGGACAGGCCAGAAAAACGTCACCGGCGCGCAGACGTCGGGAATCAAGACACAACTCGCGAAGCTCAACCTCCTGGTCTTTCAGTTGATCGAGGACTTCACGCACCTTCTGCTGAATGTTCACATGGACTCCTGAACGGCCTGCACCTGGCTGAGCTGGCGAGCCACCTGCAAGGGCTTGAGTGGTGCATCGGGCGAGACGCCCAAGGTACGCAAGGCTCCACCCATCACTTGTGCAAAAATAGGCCCTGCCACATCACCACCGTAATGCTTGCCGTTGCTTGGCTCATCGACCATCACCGCCACAATCAGGCGCGGATCGGAAATGGGAGCGATGCCCACGAAGGACGCCACATATTTGAGTGCGTAATGACCACCGACCAGCTTCATGGCCGTCCCGGTCTTGCCACCTACCCGGTAGCCGGGCACGTTGGCCTGGGGCGCCGTGCCGCCGGGCTGAACCACCATTTCAAGCATCTGGCGCACATCCCGGGCGGTTTGGGGAGAGAACACCCGGGTGCTGTGGATGGGAGGCGCGTCCAGACGGGAAAGGGAGATGGGCACCATGTCCCCGTCCCGGGCAAACACCTGGTAGGCGTTCGCCATCTGCATCAGATTGACTGACAAACCATGGCCGTAAGATATGGTGGCCTGCTCGATGGGCTTCCAGGTCTTGGGGGCGCGCAAACGCCCGCTCACCTCGCCCGGAAAGCCCAGCTTGAGGGTGGAGCCAAAACCCAGATCGTCCAGCATCTTCCACATGACTTCCGGCTGGAAGGTGAGGGCCATTTTGGCGGCACCAATGTTGGACGACTTCTGGATCACCTGGGCGACCGACAGGGCACCGTGGGGGTGGGCATCGGAGATCGTGGCCGTACCGATGGTCATCCGGCCGGGGGCGCAGTTGACGATGGTAGAAGGCGAGAACTTGCCGGTCTCCAGGGCCAGGGCTGCCGTAAAGGGCTTCATGGTGGAGCCCGGCTCGTAGGTGTCGGTCAGGATGCGGTTACGCAGCTGTTCGCCGGTGAGGTTGCTGCGGTTGTTCGGGTTGTAGGTGGGGCTGTTCACCAGGGCCAGCACTTCGCCGGTCTTGGCATCAAGCACCACCACCCCGCCCGCCTTGGCCTTGTGATCGACCATGGCCTGCTTGAGGGCCGAGTAAGCGAGGTACTGGATCTTGCTATCAACAGACAGGGCCACATCACGCCCATCCTGGGGCGGGCGGATGGATTCGGCATCTTCCACCACGTTGCCCCGTCTATCCTTGATGACCCGACGGGAGCCCGGCTTGCCGGCCAGCTGGCTTTCAAAGGCCAGCTCCATGCCTTCCTGCCCCTTGTTATCCATGCCGGTAAAGCCCAGCAAGTGGGCCATCACATCACCACCAGGGTAGTAGCGCCGATATTCACGCATCTCGTGGATGCCCGGCAGCTTGAGCTTGGCCACCTGCTCGGCCAGCTCGGGCGACACCTGACGCTTCAGGTAGACAAAATCCCGCCCCTGATCGAGCTTTTGGTAGAGATCCTGCACACTCATGTCCAGGAGCGTGGCCAACGAATTGAGCTGCTCTTTGGTGAGACTGCTCAGCAAGCGCACCCGGTTTGGGGTTTTGCCGTCTTTTTCCTTGGACTTGGCGTCTTTATCCCGGTCTTTGTCTTCTTCGGGAATAGCCCAGATGGTCTTGACAGGGGTCGACATGGCCAGCACTTCGCCTTGGCGGTCGGTGATACGACCGCGGGTCGCCGGCACATCCATCACCCGCACATAACGATCCGCCCCTTTTTTCTGGAGGAACTCCTCGTTCACCCCTTGCAGGTAGGCAGCCCGGCCAACCAGCATCAGCGAGCCCGCCAGCATGCATCCGAGCACGAAGCGGGAACGCCAGACCGGCAGGTCGGAACGAAGCAGCGGGTTGTGGTTGAAGGTCACATTCTGGTGCTTGTTATTCATGGCCGCTCCTCCAGCAAGAGGATCTGTCCTGGAACAGGCTGTTTCATCAACAGCCGCTCCCGCGCAAGCTTCTCAACGCGGGCATGACCTGCCCAGGTACGTTGTTCAATCTGCAGCCGCCCCCATTCTTCGTCCAGCTGCTGGGTGTTCTGTTGTTCCAGCTCCATGGCGGCATACAACTTGCGCGCCTGATGCTGGGACGCCACAACGCCCAAGCTGCACAGAATGGCCAAGGCCAGCAGGAATCCGGTTAACCGGGCCACAATCAGCACTCCATTCTCTGGGCGATGCGCAACACCGCGCTCCGGGAGCGCGGGTTGGCCGCCACCTCGGCATCGGACGGACGCACCGCCTTGCCCACCAGCCCCAGACGCGGCTTGGGAAGGTCAGCCGCCCGCACCGGCAGACGCGCCGGCAACTGGGGCGGCCGGGATTCATCGCGCATGAAACGTTTCACGATGCGATCCTCCAGAGAATGAAAACTGATCACCGCCAACCGCCCCCCCGGAGCCAGACGCTCCACCACTTGGGGCAGGATCAGCGACAGTTCTTCGAGCTCTTGATTGACGCGAATCCGTATAGCCTGGAAGGTGCGCGTGGCGGGGTGCTGCCCATGCTCGCGCGTGCGGACCGCCTTTTCCACGAGCGCGGCAAGTTGTCCTGTGGTTTCAACAGGGCTTGTTGCCCGAGCAGCAACAAGCGCCTTTGCAATCTCGTAAGCAAACCGTTCTTCACCGTATTCCCTTAAAACCTGGGTAATTTCAGCCAGGGGCGCCTCGGCCAGCCATTCGGCCGCCGTCGTCCCCCGGGTGGTATCCATACGCATGTCCAGAGGCGCATCAAAGCGGAAACTCATGCCCCGCTCGGCCTCATCCAACTGGGGAGACGACACCCCCAGATCCAGCAGGACGCCATCTACCACACCGATGCTACGGGCATCGAGAGCTTCTCGAAACGAGGAAAAGGGCGCGTGAATGATTTCAAACCCGGGATGGTCAACGGCCCCTGCTGCCTGAACTGCAGTGGGGTCACGATCAAAGGCGATCAAACGCCCCTGGGCGCCCAGGCCGGCCAGAATGGCCCGACTGTGCCCTCCCCGTCCGAAGGTGCCGTCCACGTAAATGCCATCGGGTTTGACAGCCAGGGCTTCGACGCCCTCGTTGAGGAGAACGGTGATATGAGGAGAGGTAGTCACAACGGCAATGTTTCCCAGCCAGCAGGCAGAAGTTGGGTTCCCAGCGCAAAAATTGCGTCCTGCTGTTTCTGCCAACCGGCATCCGACCAAAGTTCAAAGTGATCTCCCTGCCCAACCAGGAACACCTGTTTCTCAAGCTGCGCAAACGTACGCAATTCGGGCGCGATCAGAACACGTCCAGCGGCATCCAGGGTCTCGTCGCGGGCAAAGCCCACCAGCAGGCGCTTTAACAACGCCGAGTGCTGTTCAAGACTGGAGCCGGCCAGAACCTTGTCCCGGATCGGTACCCAGGCAGGCGCGGGATAAATCAGGAGGCAGCGATGGGGATGGGCTGTAAGAACCAGCGCGTTACCGGCCAGATCCTGCAGCATGTTCCGATGACGCGTCGGCATCGCCAGACGCCCCTTGGCATCCAGGGTCAACGCTGCAGCCCCCTGAAACATGCTCCCCCCACTCACCTTGGAAAGGCTTCAACCTTGCCTGTTTTTCCCACTTCCACCCACTTTGCCCCACTTTAGAGGAAAAGACATACCCGGTCAAGCCAAGCAATTGGCAAATCTCTTTTGCACACAAGCACTTAGATCACATGCCGGGGGGCACAGAAATCTGCTTATAAATCAAGGAGGGTTCCCGGTGAGGCAAAATGCTGGAAGAATCAGCATCTTCAATCCGGCAGAAAAAGTCTGGGAAAAGGCGCAAGGGCCGAAGGAAAACAAGTGATTCCCGCAGTGGCGCACAACCAGTGACGCCCGAGATGAAGAAAAGCTGCGCGCAGCCGCGCACAGCTTTGAAGCGGAAGTGGGAAGTCCGCCGATAAGCCGGGTTTTGTCGAGCCAGTACAAGACTGGCCGGGCAATCATTCCTCTGGTCGACGTGTTGCCACGCCGCTCTAGCAGCCTACCCGGAGACTCAGCGAGCAGCCTCATCGCCTCCCTATTTGGCCTTGCCCCGGATGGGGTTTACCGTGCCGTCCGTGTCGCCACGTCCGCGGTGGGCTCTTACCCCACCGTTTCACCCTTGCCTGATCCGTAAAACGGCCATCGGCGGTCTGCTCTCTGTTGCACTTTCCGTCGCCTTGACCCGAAGGCTATAGCGCCCGGCCGTTAGCCGGCATCCTGCTCTATGGGGCCCGGACTTTCCTCGATGCACGAAGCACCGCGATTGCCTGGCGAACTTCCCGGCGCGGAGTATACCCCCTTTGATCGCCCCTGGCCGACCAGGGCAAGCAAAAAACCGACCAGAATCCGGCAAAACTCTGGCGAAACTCCAGAAAAACCCGTGCTTTGTAAGTGTTTATTGCAATTTCAGGCTAGGGACGCATCCGGAAACCAGTGCTGTAGTCCTTAGCGCATCTTTACCGTTGGATGGGATGAAATAGCCTCATCCCTTTCGAGGAGACACGAACATGAGAACCACCCTCGCATCCCGCTTGTTGATCGCACTGCTCACCGGCGCCACCCTGCTCGCCGCCCCCCTCGCCCAGGCCGACCGGGGCGGCTATCGTCCGGGCCCCGGCCCGGGAGGTGGCTGGCATTACCGCCATCACGATGGTCGCCTGGGCTGGTGGTGGGTGCCCGCGGCCATTGGTGCCACCTGGCTCTATATGGACAGTCGCCCGGTCTATCCGGCCTACCCCGCCACCGTCGTGGTTCAACCCCAACCCGAGCCCATCGTCGTCCAGCCCGCCCCCCAACCCCAGGCTCAAAGCTGGTACTACTGCGATAGCGCCCGGGCCTACTACCCGTATGTGGAAAGCTGCCCCGAAGGCTGGCGCGCGGTACCCGCCGTCCCGCCCGCCCCCGCAACCCGCACCACCCCGTAAGGAGTGCCACCATGAAGCGCATGCTCTGCCTGCTCCCGCTTGCCCTGCTGACCGCCTGCGCCACCGTACCCACCGGGCCCCAGGTGGCGGTAATGCCGGCGCCGGGCAAGCCCTTTGAGGTTTTTGTGGCCGAAGACCGGCTGTGCCGGGATTTTGCAGCCCAATCCATCGGCAATACCGCGGATCAGTCCAACCGGGACGCGGTCAACAGTGCCGTCGTGGGCACCGCCGTCGGCGCCGCAGCCGGCGCCCTGCTGGGCGGACACAACGGCGCAGCGGCGGGTGCCGGCGCGGGCCTACTGATCGGCGGCGCCCATGGCGCCTCGCAAACCAGCTACAGCGGCTACGATGGCCAGCACCGCTACGACATAGCCTATCAGCAGTGCATGTACGCCAAGGGCAACCAGCTCCCGGCCCAGTACACCCGCAGTCATGGCAGTTATCGCAGCTACAACAGCTACACCCCAGGCGCCCCGGTGTATTACTACCCCCCACCGCCTCCAGCCCCACGCTAACCCGCCTGCAAGCGGGTGACTTCCCCTGCGCCCTCCGGCACAATCCCGGCGCAGGAGATCAGCCATGAAATTCGACGTACTCGTTGTGGGTGCCGGCCTTGCCGGTGCCGCCTTTGCCGCCGCCCTCCGGGGCAGCCGGCTCAAGATCGGGGTGGTGGAAAGCCGCCCCCCCGCCCGGCCCCAGGGCTGGGACCCGCGCATCTATGCCATCAGCCAGGCCAATGTGGCGTTTCTGAGCCAGATTGGGATCTGGCAGCACCTGGACCGCAGCCGCATGGCGCCGGTCTACGACATGGAAATCCACGGCGACAGCGGCGGGCGGCTCGACTTTTCGGCCTACGACTGCGGACTGCGCGAGCTGGCCTGGATACTCGAATCCAGCCTGATGCAGCATGAGCTGTGGGCAACCATCAAGCGCCAGCACAACGTGAGCCTGCTCTGCCCGGCCGAGCCCGCCAGCCTGCAGCAGGACGCAAGCCACGCCACCCTGAGCCTCAAGGATGGGCGCCAACTGGAAGCGCGACTCATCGTGGCGGCCGACGGGCGCGAATCCTGGATTCGCCAGGCTGCCGGCATTCAGGTGCGCAACACTCCCTATGACGAAAAAGGCGTGGTGGCCAACTTCCGCTGCGCCCTCCCCCACCGCGACACCGCCTTCCAGTGGTTCCGCCCGGATGGCGTGCTGGCCTATCTGCCCCTGCCCGACCAGCAGATGTCCATGGTCTGGTCGGCCCCCGATGCGCTGGCCGACGAACTTGTCGCCCTGCCCCCCGAAGCCCTGTGTGCCCGGGTCGCTGAGGCCGGCGGCTTCCGCCTCGGAGAACTGGAACTCATCACCCCTGCCGCCGCCTTCCCCCTGCGCCTGATGCGCGTGAATGAAGTGGTACGCCCACGCCTCGCCCTCATTGGCGACGCGGCCCATGCGATTCACCCGCTGTCGGGGCACGGCATCAACCTGGGCTACCAGGATGCCCGTACCCTGGCCGCCCAGCTGGCCGATCTGCCCGACTGGCGCGATCCGGGCGACCTGAGCCTGCTGCGGGCCTACGCCCGGGCCCGGGCCGAAGAAACCGCCCTGCTCCAATACACTACCCACGGGCTCAATCGCCTGTTCAAGCCGGCCAACCCGCTGCTGGCCGGGCTGCGCAACCTGGGGCTGAACCTTACCAACCAGTTCCCGGTCTTACGTAACAGTTTGGTGCGCTATGCCGTTTCGGGCCATTTCTGAGCCCTTGCGCCGCCTCTCACATCCACCCCTAATCCGCCTTCTGGAGATTTCATGAAGCTTCCCTTCCTTCGCTCGCTGCTGGCCGCGCTCCTGATGAGTGCCGGCCTGGCCCAGGCCACCGC
>JAJTBM010000072.1 GCA_021286885.1 Rhodocyclales bacterium | reverse complement strand
GGAGCGCAGCTGGTCGTTGGCGTCGATGGTGGACGCCCGCTGGGGGCCATCAAAGCTGCCCTTGGCCTGGTTGACGTTGGCGTTGGCAATGGCGGTGCGGATGTCTTCCAGGGACATGCCCTGGGCCGCCAGCTTGGTGGGGTTCACCTGGACCCGCACGGCAGGGCGGCGCCCGCCCGCAATGCTCACCAGCCCCACCCCCTGCACCTGGGAAATCTTCTGGGCGAGGCGGCTTTCCACCAGATCATGCACCCGGGTGATGGGCAGGCTGGGGGAACTGACCGCCAGACTCATGATGGGCGCGTCGGCCGGGTTCACCTTGCTGTAGGTGGGCGGCGCGGGCAGGTCGGTGGGCAGCAGGCTGGACGCCGCATTAATGGCGGCCTGCACCTGCTGCTCGGCCACGTCCAGCCCCATGTTGAGGCCAAAGCGCAGGGTGATGACCGAAGCGCCCCCGGCGCTGGTGGAAGACATCTCGTCCAGCCCCGGCATCTGGCCAAACTGGCGCTCCAGGGGCGCGGTGACGCCCGAGGTCATCACATCGGGGCTCGCCCCCGGGTAAAAGGTCTTGACCTGGATGGTGGGGTAATCCACCTGGGGCAAGGCGGCAATGGGCAGCAGCCGGTAGGCCACCAGGCCGGCCAGCAGAATCGCCACCATCAGCAGCGAAGTCGCCACCGGGCGCAGGATGAACAGCCGGGACGGATTATTGGCAGCAGCGCTCATGGCGATGGGCCCCGCCGCTCAGTGGGCGCCGCCCGCCGGACGGCCCGGCCCGCCCGGGCCGCCACGCTTTTTGGCGCTGGCCCCCAGGTTAGGATCAACGGGCTCCACCTTGGCACCTTCGCGCAGCTTGTCGAGGCCATCCACCACGATCTTGTCCCCTTCGGCCAGCCCATCCTCCACGGCAGCCACCGGCCCATCCACCGGCCCCAGGCGCACCGGCACCGGGCTGACCCGGTTTTCTGCATTCACCCGGAACACAAAGCGCCCCTTGGCCCCCTGCTGCAGGGCCGCCACGGGCACGGTGAGCACGTCTTTCTGCACATCCAGCAGCACGCGCACATTCACAAACTGATTGGGAAACAGGGTGCCGTCAGCGTTGGCAAACTCGGCCTTGAGCTTGATGGTGCCGGTCGCGGTGTCGATCTGGCTATCCACCGCCAGCAGCCGGCCCTCGCCCTGCTTGACGCGCAGTTCCCGATCCCAGGCCTCCACCATCAGCCCGCCCTTGGCCTTCATGCCCTTGAGAATGGCCCCGAGGCGCTCTTCGGGCACCGCAAACACCACCGTCACCGGCGTTGTCTGGCTGAGCACCACCAGCCCGTTGGTGTCGGTGGATTTGATCATATTGCCCGGGTCCACCTGGCGCAGCCCTACCCGGCCCGCCATGGGAGCGCGCACCGTGGTGTAGGAGAGTTGCAGTTCGGCAGTGCGCACGGCCCCCTCATCAGCCTGGACGGTGCCCTGGTACTGGCGCACCAGCGCATCCTGGGTATCGAGCTGCTGGCGGGAGATGGAATCCTGGGCCAGCAGGGTCTGGTAGCGCTCCAGATCCAGGCGGGCGTTTTTGAGCAGGGCCTGATCCCGGGCGAGCTGGCCCCGGGCCTGCTCCAGCGCCGCTTTGAAGGGCTCCGGGTCGATGCGGGCGAGCACATCCCCCGCCTTGACCAGCTGCCCCTCGGGGAATTCGATGCCCACCAGCTGGCCATCCACCCGGCTGCGCACCGTCACCTGATTACGCGGAATCACATTGCCCAGGGCCGATACCAGCACGCGCACATCCCCCTTGGCCACCTGGCCCAGGGTCACGGGCACCGAGCGCTCACCACCGCGCCGCCCCTCCTTGCCCGGCTCGCCCGCCGGGGTGGATGGAGCCGATTGGGTGTAATACCAACCGCCGCCCGCTGCCAGGGCCACCAACAAGCCCCAGAACCACCAGGCACGCAAAACAGCAACACGGGAAGCCCGGGCACTGGCCGGGCGGGGAGAACTGGACGGGCTGGACATGGGGGCGTTCCGCAAGAAGGCCGTAGGGCCGGACTAAAAGGCGCGGCAATGCTACACGAGCACCTGGGAGAAATTTTGAAGATTTGGGGCCAAGCTGCTTCAAAAAGTTCCGGTTGCCGCCTTTAGCCGGCTCCGGGCTCGGGCCTGCCGGCGCTGCCACCAGCGCAGGGTGCCGGAGATGCCCAGCACCAAAGGCATCAAGCCCGACACCAACACCAGCCAACGCCCCGTGAGCCCAAACGCTTCACCGTTATGCAGGGGATGCAGCCAATTGAGCACGGTATCGCCCGCCCCCATCTGGCGGGGGTCGCGCTCGGCCAAGGGCCTTCCATCCAGCGAGTCCAGCCACAGCTGGGTATGGGGAAAGCGCCGGCTCGGTTCTCCGGGCTGGTAGAGGCGCAGCATGAGGGGCTCGCCCGCCGCGCCGCTGCTTTCCACCCAGCGCAGCTCGGCCCCGGGAAAGCGTGCCTGCGCCAACGCCTGAGCGTGGGCCAGGGAAAGCGGGCCAGAGGGCCCGGCGGGGTTTTCAGCATTGCCCGCCCGGATGCCCGCAGACGCCCCAGGCCTGGGCCGCTCGGCCAGGGGGCTGAACTGCCCTACCAGTTGCCGGGCCGGCTGGGGCCAGGCCAGCCCCACACCACTCACGGCCACCACCAGCAGCACCAGGGCGCAGCTCCAGCCGGCCAGCATGTGCAGATCAAACACGAACACGCCCGGACGCGGGCGGGGACGCAGGCGCAGGGCCTCGCGCCAGCGCCCAGGCCGGGGCCACCACAGGGCCAGCCCACTCAACAGCAGCAGGGCCAAGGCGAGCCCGCACCACCCCACCAGCACGAGGCCGTCCTCTTCCAGCAGCAGGGTGTAATGGAGATCGTAGATCCAGGTCATACCCCCGTCGCCCCAGAAACGGGCGGAGGTGATGTCCAGGCTTTGGGGGTCAAGGCTCACCAGCAGCGGCGCAAAATGCCGCCCGGCCCGCTCCGGGGGCTGGTAATAGCGGGCCATCAGCGGGCGGCTGGTGTCCATGGGCAACTCAAAACGCCAGCGCCCCCCATACCCCGTTTCGGGCGGATAGGCGGCCCGCAGCCGGGCCAGGGCCTGATCCAGATCCACCCGGGGGGCGGCGGCCAGACCGGGCATGGGCTTCAAGGCCGGGTTCAGCAGCTGATCCAGATCGGGATAGAACACCAGCCCGCTGCCGGTGATCCCCAGCAGCACGAACACCAGCCCCAGGCTCAGGCCCAGATAGCCATGCAGGGCGCGCAAGCCACGCCGCAGGGCGACCCCCATGCTGATCAGTAACGCAGATTGAGGCTGGCGTACAGGGTACGCGGGGTGCCCGGAGCGTGCAGGGCCTGGCTGCCGTCGTACCAGACGTATTCGCTATAACGGTCGAACACGTTGCGCAACTGCACTTCCACCCCCAGGGCCGGGGTAAGCTGGCGATTCACCGCCAGATTGGCCAGGGCATAGCCCCCAAAACGGCCCGTGCTATTGGTGCGCTCCAGGTAATAGCTGGTCTGGCCGTTGAGCCAGGCCGACACGCGCCAAGCATCGCCAATCCGGTAATCCGCCCCCAGGTTGTAGAGCAGATGGGGCACATGGTCGATCTCGTTGCCCTCGGTGCCCGGGTTGGAGCTATCGGCCTTCAGAATTTCGGAGCGCTGCACGGCGGCCCCCACCCACAGGGCGAGTTGGGGCGTGGGCTGGGCGTTGAGCTGCACATCCACCCCCTGCCGGCGGGTCTGGCCGATGTTTTCCGAATCGTTGGACGGGTCGTTCAGCTTGCGGCGGGCCTCGTTGGACGCCGTCTGGCGCCACACCGCCACCCGCCCTTCCAGCCAGCCCAGGGGCTTGAAGCGCAGACCCAGCTCCAGCCCTTCGTTGATGGAGGGGCTCAGGTCGCTGGTCTGGTTGACCTTGTAAGAGGCCGTCCCCACGCCCACCTGGAAGCTGCGCCCCCAGTTGGCGTACACGCTGTTGCCCGGCGCTAGGGCATACACCGCCGAAAGCTTGGGCTGCAGAATGTTGCCGTAATCGTTTACCGCATAGGTCTTGCCATTGAGCAGATTGGTATAGCTGCCGTCGATGCGATCCACCCGATAGGCCGGGGTGATGCTGAGGGCCGCCAGGGGCTTCCACTGGGCCTGCACATAGGCGCCCGTCGTATCCAGGCTGAACGCCTGATTGCGGGTCTGGCTCTGGCGCAGTTGCTCAATGGTGGTGTAACGCTGGCTGCGGTTGTCCTGATGCTCGGCATCCACTCCGCCCGTTACCGCCAGATCTCCCCAGGGCGTGGCCCCCGCCCGCCAGGTGAGGGTGGCACTGCCGCCGGTATGGGTTTCGTTAACAATCCGCTCCTGTTGAGAGACGGCCGCCGAATAGCGCACAAAGCGCCGATCCTGCAGGGTGTTCAGGTAAAGCTGGGCGGTGCCATACCAGGCCGCCCCCAGGGCCGATTCGGCCTGCAGGGCGTATTGGCCGGCGCTGCGCCGGTCTTCGTCGGTACGGTTATAGCTGGGGGACATGCCCGGATCCTGGCGCACCTGGGCGCCGGTCAGATAGCCCGCCTCATCCGCCCGGGCGGTGCTCTGGCGCACGATCAGGCCGATGCGCGCATCGCCCTGGCCCGGGCTCACGAACCACTTCCCAGAAAAGCTGCCACTATCGGCATTCGAATGGGCCCGGTAGCCGTGGCCGGTCTGGGCGAGGGGGCCTTCTTCATGGCCATAGGCGAGCTGGACTTCCTTTTGGCCCAGGGTGGGCACACCCGCCGCCTGATCGCTGGCCGCCACGCTGGCACCGCTCACCTGGCCCAGCAGATAATTGCCGCCAATCCGGGTGCGCATATTGGCGTTGCCAGCAATGTTGTGCAGCCCGTAACGGGGATCATTGGTACCCCGCACCACTTCGATGGACTCCAGATCCAGGCGCGGCACCAGATCGATATACGGCATGTTGCCGTCGTTGCTATTGGACGGAACCCCGTCAATCAGCAGCTTGACCGCGTTGATCTCCCCTTCCCCGTTAAAGCCCCGCATGGAGAACTTGCCCGAGGTGCTGCCCTGGTTGAACTGGGTCAGCATCACGCCGGGCACCTGCCCGAACAGCTCCCAGTTATTGGCCACCGGCAAGCGGGCGATGCGCTCGGTGGACAACACATCCACCGACGTCAGCACCTGGCGAGGCTCCAGGGGGCCCACGGCGCTTTCCTGCACCTGCACTTCCCCCAAGACCAGGGCCGTCGGCCCCGCGTCACCCGCCCGGGCTCCGGGCACATACATACAGGCCAGCAACACAACCAGGGGATGAAGTCTGAAATTCACGATGGCATCCTTGACAGGGGCAGAACGGGCGCGCACTTTACCAAGGAAATATCCCGCAAAACCTTGATCCGGCGCCAGAAGCGGGCAAGTGCGACACTATGCCGCAGCCTGCCGCCACACCTGTTGCAGACCAAGGTCAGACACCACTCCAGACACACTTCAAACTTCAACAAACACCGGAGAACACCATGTCGATGCTGAACACCCTACTCACCCGCAGCGCCCTGCTCCTCGCCCTCGCCAGCCCCTTCGCCCAGGCAGCCACCTGCACCAGCGACAGCCAATGCCCCAAGAACCAGTTCTGCGACACCGGCCACCGCTGCCCCGACGGCAAAACCATCCCCGGCCAATGCGCTCCCAAGCCCGAGATGTGCACCCAAGACTTCGCTCCGGTGAAAGCCTGTAACGGCAAGACCTACTCCAACCGCTGCGCAGCGGCGGCGGCTGGGCAGGTGGTAGTCAGCCCAAAATAAGCGACCTGAGCATTAAGCTTTTTTCGGCGCTTCGCGCTTGAAAACCCAATAGCCTCAGGTGGCACTCACAATCCGAAACCACAAAAGCACCCAGCCCCCGACATGCAGGGGCTGGGTGTTTAAGGCTCAAATAGGGCCGTGAAGTAGGGCAGGTGCCCAGCGCCCTGGGCGCTGAGCCTTACGCCCCTACCGAGGCTTAGAACTGGTCTTCGGCCAGATCCAGCGCGCCAGCCGCGCCATTCACCACGGTGTAGGCCAGGCCGGAAGCCTGGGACAGCACGTGGTCGGCGTAGAAGCGTGCGGTGACGATCTTGGCCTGGTAGAAGCTGGCATCGCCCTGCCCTTCGGCCAGGCGCTGGGCCGACACCAGGGCGGCGCGGGCCATTTGCCAGCCACCGGCCACGATGCCCAGCAGCTTGAGGAAGGGCACCGAACCCACGGAGGCGGCCTTGATGTCGGTGCCGAAGGTGGCGACGATGTAGGCAACGGCCTCATCCACAGCCTTCACGCCAGCGCTCAGAGCGGTACGGATCGCGGCAAACTCGGGCGCCGTAGCGGCGGCGAGCTGGCTGTCCAGTTCGCGGATGTCGGCCAGCAGCGCCTTGACGGTGGCACCGCCCTCCTTGGCGATCTTGCGGCCAATGAGGTCATTCGCTTGGATCGCGGTGGTGCCTTCGTAAATGGCGGTGATCCGGGCATCGCGGAAGTGCTGGGCCGCGCCGGTTTCTTCGATGAAGCCCATGCCGCCGTGCACCTGCACGCCAGTGGAGGTGATTTCAATCGAGCTCTCGGTAAACCAGCCCTTGACCACCGGAATCATCAGATCCACAAAGGCCTGATTGCGGGCGCGCTCGTCTGCATCCGGGTGCTTGTGAGCGAAGTCGAAGGCGGCCGCCACCACGTGGGCCAGGGCGCGCTGGGCTTCGATCTGGGACTTCATGCTCATCAGCATGCGGCGCACGTCCGCGTGGCGGATGATGCTGACCTTGGGGCCGCCGCGCACGCCGGCTTCGGTACCCTGCACGCGGTCCTTGGCGTAGGCCAGGGCCTGCTGGTAGGCGCGCTCGGAGAGGGCCAGACCTTCCATCCCGACGGCGAAGCGGGCTTCGTTCATCATGATGAACATGTACTCCAGACCCCGGTTGGGCTCGCCGATCAGGGTGCCAATGGCGCCGCCCTGGTCACCGAAGGCCAGCACGGCGGTGGGGCTGCCGTGGATGCCCAGCTTGTGCTCGATGGAAACGCAATGCACGTCGTTGCGCTCGCCCGGGGTGCCGTCGGCGTTCAGCAGGAACTTGGGCACCACGAACAGGGAGATCCCCTTCACCCCTTCCGGTGCGTCCGGCAGACGGGCCAGCACCAGGTGGATGATGTTGTCGGTCATGTCGTGCTCACCATAGGTGATGAAGATCTTCTGACCGAAAATCTTGTAGGTGCCATCGCCCTGGGGTTCGGCGCGGGTGCGCACGGCAGCCAGATCGGAGCCGGCAGCCGGCTCGGTGAGGTTCATGGTGCCGGTCCACTCGCCGCTCACCATCTTGGGCAGATAGGCGTTTTTCTGCGCGTCGGAGCCGCGCAGCATCAGGGCCTCAATGGCGCCGGAGGTCAGCATGGGGCACAGGGAGAAGGCCATATTGGCCGACTTCCACATTTCCATCACGGCGGTGGCCACCAGCTTGGGCAGGCCTTGGCCGCCGTATTCGGGATCGCAGGCGAGGGCCGTCCAGCCGGATTCGGCGAACTGGGTGTAGGCGTCTTTCCAGCCCGGGGTGGTGGTCACCACGCCGTCGTTCCAGCGCGCACCCTGGGTGTCGCCCACCCGGTTGAGGGGAGCCAGCACGCCGCTGGCAAATTTGTTGGCTTCTTCGAGAACGGCATCCACCAGGTCGGCAGAGGCGTCTTCACAGCCCGGCAGGGCGGCGACGGCGTCCATACCGGCCAGTTCCTTCATCACAAACTGCATGTCCCGGATCGGGGCGTTGTAGCTGCTCATCGGTTATTCTCCACAGATTTTGTTGTAGGTTTTTCGCACCCGAGAGGGCGGCTTACACTTACTTTTTGCTGAGATAACTACTGTCATCGAAGCTGCTCACCCACTCCGGGTAGTACACCACCAGGACGGTAAGCACCATGCCGGAGATCCAGGCCTCGGAAAAACCGAGCAGCAGGAAGAACGGCAGATAGTCGGACAGCAGCAACTCCGCCGGGTAAGCTCCAGCGGTGTACAGGCACAACGAAGCCAGGGCGCCCTCGCACAGGACGACAAAGGCTGCGCCGATGAAAGCGTTGATGAAGATGTAGACGAAGAAGTGATGGGGCAGTCGATGCTCCATCAGGCGGAAGAAGGCGCGCCCGATGAATACCGGAAAAACCGCCATCAGCAGAAAATTGACGGCGTAGGCATCCCAGGCCAGGCTCCCGTTGAGGGTAACGCCCGCCAGGGCCAGGGCAAGCACCAGCAGCGCGAGCTGGGGCCCGAAGATCAGGGTGCAGGCCATCGCACCGAGCAGATGGAGATTGAGGCCGGGATAGACCCCGGCCTTCATGCTCCAGAGCAGGGTAAGGGCCACGGCGGCGGCCAGAACGGCGTGGAGCTGGTGCTCATCCGCCAGACGCCGCCAGGGGGCGGTCCAGCCAACCCAGACGGCGGCCCCCACGCTCCCCAGCACGGCCGCCAGGTGCCAGGCCAGGGGGAAGAGTTCCGCCGTCAGGTTCATGATGCGCCCTTGACCGTGACCCTAGGTGCTTCAGAGGGCTGCGGTGAGGGCCGGGACGGCCTCGAACAGGTCAGCCACGAGGCCGTAGTCGGCCACCTGGAAGATGGGGGCTTCCGGGTCTTTGTTGATGGCGACGATCACCTTGGAGTCTTTCATCCCGGCCAGATGCTGGATCGCACCGGAAATGCCCACGGCGATGTAGAGCTGGGGGGCCACCACCTTGCCGGTCTGGCCAACTTGATAGTCGTTGGGCACAAAGCCCGCATCCACCGCAGCGCGGGATGCACCCAGCGCGGCGCCGATCTTATCGGCCAGGGGCTCCAGCAGGGCCTGATAGTTTTCACCGTTCCCCACACCGCGACCACCAGACACGATGATCTTGGCGGCGCCCAGCTCGGGGCGGGCGGAGGTGGTCAGCTCACGGCTCACCAGACGGGACAAACCCGCATCGGCCACAGCAGCCACGTTTTCAATGGCAGCGCTGCCGCCTTGGGCGGGCACCGCATCAAACGCGGTGGTCCGCACGGTGATGACCTTGACCGGATCGGAGCTCTTCACGGTAGCCAGCGCATTGCCGGCGTAGATCGGGCGCACGAAGGTATCGGCGGATTCGACCCCGCTGATTTCGGAGATCTGGGCCACATCCAGCAGCGCCGCCACGCGGGGCAGCACGTTCTTGCCGAAGGTGGTGGCCGGGGCCAGCACGTGGCTGATGGAGCCCCCCGCAGCCGTCACCAGGGCCAGGATCTGGCTGGTGAGGTTTTCGGCGGTCTGATCGGCCAGGGCCGGGCCGTCGGCCAGCAGCACCTTGGCCACGCCCGGCACGGCGGCAGCCGCCTGGGCGGCGCCCTGGGCATTGTGGCCGGCCACGAGGACGGCAATCTCGCCACCGATGCGGGCAGCGGCGGCAATGGTATTCAGGCTTGCGGCCTTCAGGCCGGCGTTATCGTGCTCGGCAATCACCAGGATCGTCATTACAGCACCTTTGCTTCGTTCTTGAGTTTTTCCACCAGCTGAGCCACGTCAGCCACGATCACGCCAGCGCCGCGCTTGGCCGGCTCTTCCACCTTGAGGGTGGTGAGGCGGGGGCTCACATCCACGCCCAGATCCGCCGGCTTGATGTTTTCAAGCGGCTTCTTCTTGGCCTTCATGATGTTGGGCAGGGTGGCGTAGCGGGGCTCGTTGAGGCGCAGGTCGGTGGTAATCACCGCCGGCAGGGCCACTTGCAGGGTTTCGAGGCCGCCGTCGATTTCGCGGGTCACGTTCGCCTTGCCGTCAGCCACAGTAAGCTTGGAAGCGAAGGTGGCCTGGGGCCAGCCCATCAGGGCCGAGAACATCTGGCCCGTCTGGTTGGAATCGTCGTCGATGGCCTGCTTGCCGAGGATCACCAGCTGGGGGGCTTCCTTGTCGGCCAGGGCCTTCAGCAGCTTGGCCACGGCCAGGGGCTGGAGTTCCACGTCGGTTTCAACCAGGATGCCCCGGTCGGCCCCGAGGGCCATCGCGGTGCGGAGGGTTTCCTGGCAGGCTCCCACGCCGCAGGACACGGCCACCACCTCGGTTGCCACGCCGGCTTCCTTGAGGCGGACCGCTTCTTCCACGGCGATTTCGTCGAAGGGGTTCATGGACATCTTGACGTTGGCAATATCCACGCCAGAACCGTCACCCTTCACGCGTACCTTG
>JAJTBM010000611.1 GCA_021286885.1 Rhodocyclales bacterium | reverse complement strand
GGGCCGCCGATGTCGATGTTCTCGATGGCGTCTTCGAGGCTGCAATCGGGCTTGGCCACGGTGGCCTGGAAGGGGTAGAGGTTCACCACCACCAGATCGATGCGGGGGATGCTGTGCTCTTCCAGCTTGGCCAGGTGCTCGGGCAGGTCGCGCCGGGCCAGGATGCCGCCGTGCACCTTGGGGTGCAGGGTCTTGACGCGGCCATCCAGCATTTCGGGGAAGCCGGTGTAGTCGGACACGTCGGTCACGGGCAGGCCGGCGTCCCGCAGGGACTTGGCGGTGCCGCCGGTGGACAGCAGGGCGATGCCGAGGGCGGAGAGTTCGCGGGCGAATTCGATCACGCCGGTCTTGTCGGAGACGCTGAGCAGGGCTTGGGTAACGTTCATGGCTTTCTCTGGAAGGCCGCAGCAGCTGCGGCGGAAAAAGTTGGATAAATCGGGATGTTCAGGATGCGGGGCAATGCGGCGCGCCTAAGCGCAGGGCGGCCGGAGCCGCCCGGTGCCGGTCAGAGCAGTTCGTGCTCGGCCAGCTTGCGGCGCAGGGTGTTCCGGTTGATACCGAGCATCTCAGCGCACAGGGTCTGGTTGCCGCCCGCCTGCTTGAGCACAAACTCCAGCATCGGGCGTTCTACGTTCTTGATCACCATGGCGTAGAGGGCGGTGGGTTTCTCGCCGTCCAGGTCACGGAAATAGGTATCCAGCGCCCGGCACACGGAGTCGGCAATGTCATTGTTGCTGCTCATGCTGCAAGCTCCTTGGGGCTTTCTTCGGTTTCGTCATAGACGAGGCGGCTGTCCCGGTCGGCCAGCCCGCCGAAGAAGTCGTCGATGGCAGCGATCTGTTGGTCCACGGTGAGCAGGGTGTTCATGCTGCGGCGGAACTGGGCCGAGCCCACCAGGCCCTTGGTGTACCAGCTGATGTGCTTGCGGGCCACCTTGACGCCGGTATCCTCGCCGTAAAAGCTGTAGAGGTCGGCCAGGTGTTCCTTGCAGACTTGCTGGATTTCACTCACCAGGGGCGGGGGCAGCAGTTCGCCAGTTTTGAGGAAATGTTCGATCTCGCGGAAGATCCAGGGGCGGCCCTGGGCGGCGCGACCGATCATGACCCCGTCGGCGCCGGTGTAGTCCAGCACGAACTTGGCCTTTTGCGGGGTGGTGATGTCGCCGTTGGCGATCACCGGGATGCGCACCCGGGTTTTGACATCGGCGATGGTGTCGTATTCGGCGTCGCCGGTGTATTGGCAGGCGCGGGTACGGCCATGGATGGCGATCAGCTGCACGCCGGATTCTTCAGCGATGCGGGCCACGTTGGCCGCGTTCTTGTTGGCTTTGTTCCAGCCGGTGCGGAACTTGAGCGTCACCGGCGTATCGCCCGCCGCCCCCACCACGGCTTCCAGGATGCGGGCGATCAGCGGCTCGTCCTGCATCAGGGCGGAGCCGGCCATCACGTTGCACACCTTCTTGGCCGGGCAGCCCATGTTGATGTCGATGATCTGGGCGCCG
>JAJTBM010000610.1 GCA_021286885.1 Rhodocyclales bacterium | reverse complement strand
CACACCAGCACCGCCGCGTAGATCAGCCCAAAGCCCAGGGCGGCGCGCATCTCGGTGGGGTTGCGGGTTTCCGGCATGGGCAGGCCTTCCCGCCCGGCCAGCTCGCGCCAGTCCCGAGCGATCACCACGCCCCCGCCCACCAGGGCCAGGCCTGCGCCCACCAACAGCCCCGGCAGCACGCTCGGCGCCAGTACCCCGGCCAGGGCGCTCACCCGGATCAGCATCACCAGATTGGCCAGCAGGATCACCAGGGTTGCGGTGGTGCCCAGCACCGGGTTGGCCCGGGCGTGGCGCGCAAACACCATGGTGGTGGCAGTGCTGGAGACCAGCCCCCCGAGCACGCCCACCAAAGGCGCCCCGTTGCGCCCGCCCGCCAGACGCAGGGCTGTGTAGCCGGCCAGGCTCACCCCCGCCACCAGCACCACCATCAGCCAGGCCTGGTGCGGGTTGATGGCCTCATAGGGGCCAAACCCCTGGTCGGGCAGGATGGGCAGAATGATCAGGGACAGCACCGCAAACTGGAGCATGGAGCGCCAGTCCTGGCTGGTGAGGCGGGCCGCCACCCCGCGCAGCTCGGCCTTGAAGTAGAGCAGCATGGTGGTGCCCACGGCGGCCATCACCGCCAGCCGGGCGTGGCCCAGCCATACCAGCGCCCCCAGCGAATAGCAGATCAGCAGGGCCAGCACCGAGGTGGTGCCCGGGTCTTCCGGGTCGGGCTGACGTTGCTGGGCGCCCAGGAGCGTGACCGCCACCAGCACCAGCCCGCCCAGCAGCCAGAGGGGCAGTTCGAGTTCCCGGGCGAGGAGGGCGCTGAGGGCCCCGAACAGGCCGGTGAGGCCGAAGGTACGCACTCCCGCGTGGGCCCGGGGGTGGCGCTCCCGCTCCAGGCCCATCAGCAGGCCAATGGCGGTCGCAATCGCCAGACTCTCCAGTTGGCGCGATTCTAAAGGCAGGGTTTCGGGATTGAGCATGGGGGCAGGCGGGCCGAATGGGCCGGAGATTGCTAGAATCGGCGGATGAAAATCTCTACGAATCGGGCGCACACGCGCCATTTTGCGCTCGTACCGGCCGCCGGAAGCGGCAGTCGCATGGGCAGCGAGCAGCCCAAACAGTATCTCGAACTGCTCGGACGGCCCTTGATCCATCATACCCTTGCTGCCCTGTGCGGGTCTGCGGTGATTGACCGGGTGTTTGTGGTGCTCTCGGTGGGCGACCAGACCTGGGACGCCCAGGACTGGTCCTGCTTCGGCGACAAGCTGGTGCCCCTGTTCTGCGGCGGCGCCTCCCGGGCCGACAGCGTGCTCAACGGCCTGCGCGCCATGGCCGACGAAGTGCGCGAGTCCGACTGGATTCTGGTGCACGACGCGGCCCGCCCCTGCCTCGCCCCCTGGCACATCGACACCCTGGCCCGGGAACTGGCCAACGAAGAAGTGGGCGGCATCCTCGCCGTGCCGGTGGCCGACACCCTCAAGCGGGCCGACGCCACCCAGCACATCGCCGCC
>JAJTBM010000609.1 GCA_021286885.1 Rhodocyclales bacterium | reverse complement strand
CAGCCCTGCCGCCTTCACGGCTGGCGGGATCGGATTGTGCTGTCTATGTGGGTGTATCAGGCTTCGATTATGCCCTGAGGGGGATGGATGATCTGGCGGTCATCACGCCCCACTCCATGACGGGTAACACCCTGAGCATCACCGCCAACCGGCTGTCTTATGTATTTGATCTGCACGGCCCCTCCCTGGCCGTCGATACCGCGTGTTCGTCTTCTCTGGTGGCCTTGCACCACGCCTGCAATGCCCTGCGTCATGGCGAAGCGTCGACTGCCTTGGTCGGCGGAGTCAATTTGCTGCTGCATCCTCAGCCTTTCATTGGCTTCACCAAGGCGTCCATGCTGTCGGCTGATGGGCGGTGCAAGCCCTTTGATGCGGAGGGTAACGGCTATGTTCGCGCTGAAGGCGGCGCGGTGCTGCTGCTCAAGCCCCTGGAGCAGGCCCAGGCCGATGGTGATTGCATCCACGGCGTGATTCTGGCCAGTGGCGTGAATACCGATGGTGCACGCAAGACCGGTCTCACCATTCCGAGCGCAGAAGCCCAGGCGGCGCTGATGCGTAGCGTGTTGGCCCGTTCGGGTCTGAGCGCTGCCGATGTGGATTTTGTGGAGGCCCACGGCACGGGCACCTCTGTGGGCGATCCCATTGAGGCGGCGGCCATTGGCGCCGTGTACGGACAGGCACGCCCGACGCCCCTGCCCATCGGCTCGATCAAGGCCAATGTGGGCCATATGGAGTCGGCGGCAGGCATGGCGGGCTTGATCAAGACCTTGTTGGTTCTGCGCCATCGCAGCTTGCCCCCCGCCCTGCATCTGAACACCCCCAACCCCCGGATTGATTTCCAGGGCTTGAATCTCGAACTGGTCCGCAGCCCGCGTTCCCTGAGTAAGCCAGAGGGTAAACCTTTGGTGGCTGGCCTCAATTCTTTTGGTTTTGGCGGGGCGAATGCCCATGTGCTGCTGCAGGAGTTCATCCCTGAAAATGGGGTGTCCGCCCGCCCCGAACATCTTCCGTGCCCGCCCCTGTTTCTGTCTGCCCGTGGGGTTCCGGCCCTTCAGGCAATGGCCCTGGAGTATGCACGTCGCCTGAAGGGTGCTTCGGCAGAAGCCTATTACGCCATGGCCCACGGCGCAGCCCTGGGGCGTGAGCGCCTGGAGCGGCGCTTGGCCGTCTGGGCTGAGAATCCGGCCCAGATCGCTGAAGCTCTGGCTGTGTGGGCCGAGGGGGGCGAAAGCTCAGGCATCGTGCGTGAAGACGCCTTGCCCCAAGCAGGGGGGCTCGCCTTTGTGTACGCCGGCAACGGCGCCCAGTGGCATGGGATGGGATGTCGCCTGTTGGCCGAGTCCCCGCGTTTTGCCCAGATCCTAAGTGATCTGGATGCCCGTATACAGCCCTTGGCGGGTTTCTCTGTACTGGCCGAGTTGCAGGCTGCCGCACCAGATGCCCGGCTAAACGATACAAGCGTCGCCCAGCCCCTGCTGTTTGCCATTCAAGTGGGTTTGACCCTGTTGTT
>JAJTBM010000608.1 GCA_021286885.1 Rhodocyclales bacterium | reverse complement strand
GTCGGCCAGGTGGCCCAGGGCGGCGGCGCCCAGGCCGCCGATGCCGAACATCAGGCCGAACATCAGCCCGGAGACCAGCCCCACCCGGCCCGGAACGGCTTCCTGAGCGTAGACCACCAGCGCGGCAAAGGCCGAGGACATCACCAGACCCACGATGCTGGCCAGCACCCCGGTCCAGAAAAGATTGGCGTAGGGCAGCGCCAGGGCAAAGGGGGCAACGCCCAGAAACGACACCCAGATCACCGCCTTGCGCCCGATGCGATCCCCCACCGGGCCGCCGGCAAAGGTACCCAGCGCCACCGAGCCCAGAAACACAAACAGAAAGATCTGGCTCTGCTGGACGTCCAGCCCAAAGCGCTGCATCAGGTAGAAGGTGAAGTAATTGGTGAAGGATGCGATGTAAACAAACTTGGCGAACATCAGCACACAGATCACCGCCACCGCCCGCATGATCTCGGGGCGGCTGAGGCCCGCTTGCTGGGCCCGGACGAGGCCCTTCATCTGGGCCTGGCCGTGGGTGCGGGCCCAGCCAGTGAGGCGCAGCAGCACCCAGATCCCCAGCAGCGCCGCTGCCATGAACCAGGCCACCGCCTGCTGGCCCTGGGGCACCACCACCAGGGCGGTGATCAGGGGGCCAATGGCCGAGCCGGTGTTGCCGCCCACCTGAAACGTGGATTGGGCCGTCCCAAAACGCCCGCCCGAAGCCATCCGGGCGACCCGGGAAGCTTCCGGATGAAAGGTGGCCGAGCCCACCCCGAACACCGCCGAGGCGAGCAGCAGCATGGGGTAAGACCCCGCCATCGCCAGCAGCACGATGCCCAGCAGCGTCACCCCCATTCCGCAGGGCAAGAGGTAGGGTTTGGGATGCTTGTCGGTGTAAAAGCCTATCCAGGGCTGGAGCAGGGACGCCGTAATTTGATAGGTCAGCGCAATCATCCCGATCTCTCCGAAGCTCAGCCCAAAGCGGGTCTTGAGCAGCGGATAGATGGACGGCAGCATGGCCTGGATCAGGTCATTGAGCAGATGGGCGAAGGCCGCCGCACCCACGATGCGAACAAAGAACTGCCCACCCGCTGCGGGAGGCGCCGAGGTGGCGGGAGGAAGGCTCATGGCGCGTCGGCCCTTTCTGGTGCGCGATTTGGGCAGCCTAGTGTAGGGGCCGCGGGGGCGGCAGTCTTACGGTATTCGGCCATGGAATATAGAATTCCTGCCATTGTTTCTGGCCGTTGCTACAGGCCCCGGGCGCCCTGCGCACCCACTCCACCCACCGCCCCGGACACCCCATGCACCTGCGCCACCTGGATCTCAACCTGCTCAAGGCCTTTGATGCGCTGATGGACGAGCGCAGCGTGACCCGCGCTGCCGCCCGCCTCTCGCTCACCCAGCCCGCCGTGAGTGGCATTCTCAACCGGCTGCGCGACAGTTTTGGCGACCCGCTATTCGTGCGTACGCCCCGGGGCATCACCCCGACGCCCCAGGCCCTGGCGCTGACCGGGCCGGTAAAGCGGGTGC
>JAJTBM010000607.1 GCA_021286885.1 Rhodocyclales bacterium | reverse complement strand
AAGACCATCACCGCCCTGTACATGGCTGAATTGCATCAGGGCATCTGAAACTCAACCGTCGGTGACCACCAGGTTGCGCCCCCGCTTCTTGGCTTGATACATGCGGCTGTCGGCTACCAGAATCAGGGCGTGGCAATCGGGGGTGTTGTCCTGGAGCCGTTCCGCCACCCCGATGCTGGCGGTCAGGTCCTCCCCATCGGGGCGCAGGCCGAGCCCGGCCTGGCGCAGCCGGGCGAGGGCAATGTCAGCCTGACGGATGTCCGTATTGGGCATGATCACGAGAAACTCCTCCCCGCCCCAGCGGACCAGGATATCCCCGCTCCGGAGCATGCGGCTGATGGCGGCGGCGGCCTGCTTCAGCATCTGGTCCCCGGCTTCGTGGCCGAAGCGGTCGTTGATGGATTTGAAGTGGTCGAGATCCAGAAAGGCCAGGGACAGGGGGGTGCTGCTGCGGGCTGCAATGCTGAATTGAAGCATGAGCAGTTCCTCCCCGCTGCGGCGGGCAAAACTGCCGGTCAAGGGATCCCGCACGGCCTGGCGCACTAGGGCAACCATGAAAGCCAGCTGGCTCATGCCGGCCAATGTGGACACGCCGGTCAGGAGCGCCAGCAGCCAGAACGCACCCGCAAAGGAGGGCCAGTCCAGGGTGGTCCAGTTCAAGGCACCGGATAGCCCCTGGGCAATCAGTATGGGACTGGCGAGAATCAGGTTCTCCGCCACACTCAAGGGAAAGATGGAGAGCCCGGCCAGCAGGACAAAAGGCAGGAAGGCATAGCCGGCGGCCATGGCCGCTGAAAGGCCGGTCAGGTCAAAGGTGGCGAGCACCTGGTGTGATGCAAGATAAAACGCCGTGGGGATCAGGAAGAGTATGCCCAGGGCCCGATAGGCATCCGGGAGGCTGCCGTCGGGTTTGTACAGGCTGACCAGGGCGAAAAAGGCGAAACAGGCCAGGAGCCGTAGCACGGCCAGGGACAGCCATAGGTTAAGGGGAAATACCACGTAGTCCACCAAGCTCCACAGGGGGGTCAGCACCGCGAACAGGAACGCAATGAAGCGGGTACGGTTCACGATCATGGTGGCCCGCCGGGATGTCAGCAGGGGTTGGTGCCTGAGGGGACTCAACAGCCAGGGGAATTCCTCTGGCCTGAGCTCATTGGCCATCAGGGCGGGAATGCGACGCCAGCCGGTGGAACCATGTTTGGTGTCGTGGGGTTTTAAAGGCATCAGGTGATTTGTTCCGTGCAGGACTCTGCCGCTGGAAAGGCTCCAGCTTCAGCCATTAGCCTAGAGAATACAGCACTTTGCCGGAGCCCTTGCGATCAAGAGCAGCGCCCATCTCCGGATATCAAGAAGAAGGGCACCAGAAAGTTGCGAGAAGTAGTTGACAGCGGATTTAGATGCTGTAGAATGCGCAGCTCGTTGCCGCTGAGCGGTTCTAGAAAAAAGTGATTAATCAAGAGGTTAGCGCTTTTTCTGGGGTGTTTGGAGGTGATTTTCTGGTTGTTGAGTGGTT
>JAJTBM010000071.1 GCA_021286885.1 Rhodocyclales bacterium | reverse complement strand
GACCGCGCCGATGATAGTGCACACACGTGCGTGAAAGTAGGTCATCGTCAGGCTACCCCATGCAAAACCCCGCTGCCAAATGGCAGTGGGGTTTTTTGCGTTGGGCGTTCGTATCGTAGTAACCCCCCGGCCATCCCATCTTCCCCGCACCCACTCACTCGCGAATCATAGTGTCCACTACGCATGAACAGTGGACACTTACATGACCGACACCCCACCCCGCCGCACCCGTCGCACCTACTCCGAAACGTTCAAACACGCCCTGATCGAAGCCTGCGGTGCGCCCGGTGCTTCGGTCGCCGGGCTGACGCAGCTACGTCTTGAGATTCTCAGTCAAGGTGGGTTGGCCGGGGGGTTATGCGCTTTCTGCACCGGCTTTATCGTGTATACAAAAATCCTGGCCCCGGCGTGTGGATAAGTCTGCCTGTGGGGGTTGGAAAATCTTGTATACAAGTTTGTTGCACGCCCTCGGCTGACGAGGGCGTAAAAAAAGCGCTTCGGGCAGAAGCGCTTGTTTGCCCTGCTTTGGGGCAGGGCAGGGGGAGGCTGGGTTGGGGCTTAGCGTTGGCGCAGCAGGACGCCGCACTCCAGGTGGTGGGTGTAGGGGAACTGGTCGAAGGCGGCGGAGGCCACGATGTCGTGGGTGTCCTGGAGGGCTTCCAGGTTGGCCTTGAGGGTTTGGGGATTGCAGGAAATGTACAGGATATGGCGGAAGCCCCGGGCCAGGGCCAGAGTGGCCGGGTCCAGGCCGCTGCGCGGCGGGTCCACGAAGATGGTGGAGAACTGATAGCTGGCGAGATCTACGCCCTTCATGCGGCGGTATTCGCGCCCGCCGGCCATGGCGTCGCTCAGTTCTTCGCTGGCCATGCGCACCATGGTCACGTTGCCTACCTGGTTGGCTTCCAGATTGTAATGGGCGGCATGCACTGAGGTCTTGCTCAGTTCGGTGGCCAGCACCCGATTGAACAGGGGGGCCAGGGCCATGGTGAAATTGCCGTTGCCGCAATACAACTCCAGCAGATCACCGCCCAGGTTGCGGGCCTGGTTTGCGGCCCAGCCCAGCATCTGGCGATTGACCTGGCCGTTGGGCTGGGTGAAGCTGCCTTCGAACTGCTGGTAGCGGAGCGAGCGCCCTTCGAACTCGAATTCTTCGATCACCCAGTCGCGCTCCAGCACGATTTTTTGCTTGCGGCTGCGGCCGATGATCTGGATGCCCAGCTCGGCGGCCAGGGCGCGTGCGGCGGCTTCCCAGTCGGCTTCGAGGGGGCGGTGATACACCAGGCTGACCAGCACTTCACCGCTGAGGGTCGAGAGGAATTCGATCTGAAACAAGCGGCGGCGTAGGCATTCATTGCTTGCCAGGGCGCTGCGCAGGCGCGGCATCAGGGCATGAATGGCCGGGCCCGCAGGGGGGAAGCTGTCGATCAGCACCGGCACCTTGGGATCGGCGCTATCGAACATGGCGTAATCGAGCTGCGCCCCTGTGTGCCAGATACGGAATTCGGCGCGCAGCCGGTAGTGCAGGGGTTCGGAACGAAAAACAGCCGGTTCGGGCAGATTCAGGTGGGCAAAGTCGGCCTTGTAATGGGCGATCTTGTCCGCCAGCTGGGCTTCATAGCTGGCCGGGTCGAAGGTGGGTAGGGGCATGATGGGGGCCAGCCCGGGCTGGCAGGTTTGATGCTGAGGCGGGGAATATACGCTTCTGCGCCCGGGCTGGGCAGGGGGCAGAAGCCCCGGGGCTCAGGCGCGGCGCAGGGCCACGTGGGTATGGATGAGCTGGTTGGCCCACTCCTGGAAACGGGTATCGGGCATGCGCCCCAGCCAGTGCTTGAACAGGCCGCCCACAAACAGAAAGCTGTCATGGGCCAGCTGGGATGGGGTGAAGCCGGCGCGTAGCTGGCCGTGGCTTTGGGCGCGTTCGTAAGCCCGGGTGAGCTTGTCGAGGAATTCCAGCTGGCAACTGGCGTTTTGCAGCACCTGGGCGAATTCGTCCACGTACTCGCACTTGAAGCTGATGATTTCGAAGGTCTCGCGCACCTCGGGCTGCTCGGCCAGGATGCGGATCAGGATCTGCAGGGCACGTTCTATGCCCCCCAGGGGGTCGGCATCGTCTTCGTGGAAGACCACCTGATCCACCATGGGCAGTTTGGCTTCGTCGCGCATGGCGAAGAACAAATCGGTTTTGTTCTTGAAATGCCAATACACCGCGCCCCGGGTCACGCCGGCGGCGGTGGCGATTTTCTCAAGGGTGGTGCGACTCACCCCGCATTCATGAAATACCCGGCGCGCCGCATCGATGATCTGGCGGCGGGTGATTTCGGCTTCTTCCTTAGTTTTGCGAACCATTTTGCCTGGGGCCACTCCGTAACATCTACTTGCGGCCTATTTACATACATGCATGTTTGTATAAGACTATGCCCCAACATGCCCTAAAAATCCAGTCTGGAGTTTAACCATGGCCCAGCGCCCCCAATCCCTCCCCTTACGTTTGAGCCTCGCGCCGCTGGCTGCTGTCTTGATGGTGCTGGCTGGCTGTTCCGGCAAGGATCAGCAAGCGGGTGGCCCGCCCCCGGGCGGCCCTTTGCCGGTGACTGTGCTGGAGGCCCAGCCCACCAAAGTTGAAACCAGTATCGAAGCCGTGGCCCAGACCGAGGGCGCGAAGGAAGCCGAAGTCCGCGCCCGGGTGGGCGGTCTGCTGGTGAAGCGTTTGTACGAAGAAGGCGCGCCGGTGAAGGCGGGTCAGCCTTTGTTCCAGATTGATCCGGCCCCGTTTGAAGTGGCCCTGGCCCAGGCTCGCGCCCAGCTGGCCCAGGCCAAGGCCCAGGCCGAACAGGCGGTGCGCGAAGCCGCCCGGCTCAAGGGGCTGGCAGCCCAGCAGGCGGTGAGCCAGCGGGAGGCGGATAACGCCCTGTCCGACAGCGCCGCCGCCCAGGCCCAGGTCCAGGCCGCCGAGGCTGCCGTGCGCCAGGCTGAGCTGAATCTGTCCTGGTCCACCGTGACGGCGCCGGTGGCTGGGGTGAGTGGCCGGGCGGCCCTCACCGAAGGCAATCTGGTGGCGGCCGGTGGGGCTTTGCTGACCACCGTGGTGCAGTCCAACCCGATCTGGGTGCGCTTTTCGATTGCCCAGAACGAGCTGAACAGCGCGATGCCCGAAGGCCGCTTCAGCCCCAAGGCCGTGCGCGGGGTGGAGCTGGTCATGCCCGATGGCAGCGTGTATCCGCTGCGTGGCAAGCTGAATTTTGCGTCCAGCCAGATCGACCGTTCTTTGGGCACGGTGCAGCTGCGGGGTGAATTTGAGAATGCCGACGGCGCCCTGCTGGCGGGCCAGTTTGTGCGGGCCCGCTTGATTACCGGCGAGCGGGACGGCGTGTTCAAGGTGCCCCAGAATGCAGTGATGCAGACCGAGCAAGGCCCGGTGGTGATGCTGGCCGGTGCCGATGGCAAGGTGCAGCCCCGCCCGGTCAAGACCGGGCAGTGGGTGGGCAAGGATTGGGTCATCCTGGGGGGCCTGAAGGCGGGCGACAAGGTGATCGTGGACAACCTCATCAAGGTGCGTCCGGGCGCTCCGGTGGCGCCCCACGGGCCGGAGCAGGCGCCGGCGGGTGCGCCGGCAGCCCCGGCCAGCAAGGGCTAAGGAGCGCACACCATGTCCCGTTTCTTCATCAGTCGGCCGATCTTTGCGTCGGTCATCTCCATCATCATCGTGATTGCGGGCCTGATGGCCTCCCTCACGCTGCCGGTGGCCCAGTATCCTGAAATCACCCCGCCGACCATCATCATCTCGGCCAGCTACCCCGGCGCCAACGCCGAAACCCTGGCCAAGAGCGTGGCTGCGCCCATCGAGGAGCAGCTCTCCGGGGTGGAAGGGATGCTGTATTACAACTCCCAGAGCACGTCCAACGGTACGGTGACGATCACCGCCACCTTCGAGGTGGGCACCAACCCGGATACCGCGCTGATCGCGGTGAACAACCGGGTCAAGGTGGCCGAGCCGCGCCTGCCCGACGACGTGCGGCGGACCGGGGTGCTGGTCCAGAAGCGTTCCAACAATCTGCTGATGTTTGCGGCGGTGCGTTCGCCCTCGGGCAAGTTCGACACTCTTTACCTGTCGAACTACGTGGCCACCAACATCATCGAGGAAATCCGCCGCCTGCCCGGGGTGGGGGACGCCCAGCAGTTTGATGCGATCTACGCCATGCGGGTGTGGCTCAAGCCGGATGTGATGGCCAAGCTGGGCATCACCACCTCCGACATCTCGGCCGCGATCAAGGTGCAAAACACCCAGAACGCCGCCGGCAAGATCGGGGCCGAGCCGGTCGCCAATGGCCAGCAGCTCACCTATACCGTGACCGCCAAGGGCCGCCTGCTGAGCCCCGAAGACTTTGGCAACATCGTCCTCAAGGCCGAAGGCCCCAACGGGCTGGTACGTCTGCGCGATGTGGCGCGGATCGAACTGGGCGCCGAAAACTACGACCGCACCACCGCCGTGAATGGCGCGCCGGTGTCCGGCATGGGGATTTACCTCCAGTCCGGCGCCAATGCGCTGGATACCGCCAAGCGCGTGCGGGCGCGGCTGGATGAGATGCAGAAGTCCTTCCCGGAGGGGATGGAATACTTCATCCCCTACGACACCACCCGCTTCATCCAGGCTTCGGCTGAAGAAGTGGTCAAGACCCTGGTGGAAGCGGCCCTGCTGGTGATGGCGGTGGTCTATCTCTTCCTCCAGAACTGGCGCGCCACGCTGATTCCGCTGATTGCGGTGCCGGTGTCGCTGATCGGCACCTTTGCCGGGATGTGGCTGTTCGGTTTCTCCATCAACACCCTGACCCTGTTTGCGATGGTGCTCTCCATCGGCATCGTGGTGGATGACGCCATTGTGGTGCTCGAAAACGTCGAGCGCCTGATGAACGAGCAGAAGATGTCGCCCCGGGATGCAGCCATCGAGGCCATGCGGGAAGTGTCCGGTGCAGTCATCGCGATTGTGCTGGTGCTGTGCGCGGTGTTCATTCCGGTGGCCTTCCTGGGCGGCATCGCGGGCAAGCTCTACCAGCAGTTTGCGGTGACGGTGGCCGTGTCGGTGGTGATCTCTGGCATCGTCGCCCTGACCCTGACCCCCGCCCTGTGCGCCCTGCTGCTCAAGCCCACCCACGAAGAAAAGCCCCTGTTCCGGCCCTTCAACCGGCTGTTTGAACGCTTCACCAGCGGCTACACCAACACCGTGGGGCTCACCCTGCGCCACGGGATCATTGGCACCCTGGTGTTTTTGGGGACCATCGGTGCGGCGGCCTTCCTGCTGCGTATCGTGCCGGGCAGCTTTGTGCCGGCGGAGGATCAGGGCTATCTGTTTGGCTTCGTGACCCTCACCGACGGGGCATCGGCCAAGCGCACCTTTGCCAGCTCCGAACAGATGCGTAACCGCATCATGTCGGATGACATCGCCCACATCTTCTTCGTGAATGGGGTGGACTTCATCACCGGCAACAACCGGGCGGGCGTGGCCACCACCTTCATCGTGTTCAAGCCCTGGGAGGAGCGCAAGGTCACCACCGCCGAGATGGCGCCCAAGTTCATGGGCGTTGGGATGAGCCTGAACGACGGGATGGGGTTGGTGTTCAATCCGCCCCCGATCCAGGGTCTGGGAACGGCGGGTGGTTTCGAGGTCTATCTCCAGAACCGGGCCGATGGTGATCCGCGCCGCCTGGCGCAGGTCTCCGCCCAGTTCTTGGAAGCCCTCAAGAAGCGCCCCGAACTCACCGGCGTCAACAGCTTCTTCCGGGTGACTGCGCCCCAGCTCTACGTGGAAGTGGATGAACCCAAGGCCCTCTCCATGGGGATCAGCCTGGACAGCATCTACACCACCATTCAGGCGTCCACCGGGGTGCTGTACGTGAATGACTTCAACCGGGGCGGCAAGACCTACAAGGTCGAGTTGCAGGCCGATGCGCCCTACCGGATGAAGCCCGAAGACCTGCTCAAGCCCTATGTGCGCAGCGCCTCGGGTGCCATGGTGCCCCTGGCGGCGGTGGCCACCGTCAAGCCCCAGACCGGGGCCGAAATGGTGGAGCGCTTTAATGGCTTCGTGTCGGCCAAGGTGCTGGGCAACGCGGCGCCGGGCTTCAGCTCGGGCCAAGCCATCCAGACCGTGGAGCAGGTCGCCAAAGAAGTGCTGCCCGAAGGCTTCCGCATTGAATGGGTGGGCCAGGCCTTCCAGGAAAAGCGCACCGGCAACGCCTCCATCATCGCCTTCGTGTTCGGGATCATCATGGTTTTCCTGATCCTGGCGGCCCAGTATGAACGCTGGTCCCTGCCCCTGGCGGTGATCATGGCCGTGCCCTTTGCAATGTTCGGTGCCCTGGCGGCGGTGTTCCTGCGGGACATGCCCAACGACATCTACTTCCAGATTGGCCTGGTGGTGCTGATCGGTCTGGCGGCCAAGAACGCGATCCTGATCGTGGAGTTTGCCGCCCAGAAGCAGGCCGAAGGCATGGATGCCATGGCCGCCGCTGTCGAGGCCGCCCGGCTGCGCTTCCGCCCCATCGTGATGACCTCCCTGGCCTTCGTGCTCGGGGTGGTGCCCCTGGCCCTCTCCACGGGCGCGGGGGCTGCGGCCCGCCGCTCCATGGGGACCGGCGTGGTGGGCGGGATGCTGGCCGCAACCTTCATTGCCACCATTTTCGTACCCCTGTTCTTCAAGTGGCTGAGCCGCAAGGGCAACACGCCCCAGGCCAGCGCAGCCCATGAGGTGAAGTCATGATGCGCCCCCGTTTGAGTCTGATGGCGGCCTCCTTGGCGTTGGCCCTGGCCGGATGCGCGCTGGGGCCCGACTACCAGCGCCCCCAGGCCGCCATCGAGCTGCCTGCCGCCTATGCCGAAGGGGCCCAGGCCCCCGCCGACAGCCCCGCCCTGGCCAGCCAGTGGTGGACCTTGTTCGGAGATGCCCAGTTGAATCAGCTGGTCAGCCAGGCCCTGGCCGGCAGCCCCGATGCTCGCAGCGCCGCTGCCCGCATCGAAGAGGCCGAAGCCCTGCTGCGTCAGGTGGATGCGGCCCTGCTGCCCCAGGTGGATTTGTCTGCCACAGGCGCCCATACCCGCTACAGCCAGACCACCGCAGTCAAAACCCCCAACGCAGCCAGCATCCGGGATTCGGCCAAGCTCAATCTGGCCACCTCCTTTGAGCTGGATGTGTGGGGCAAGCTGCGGCGCTCGTCCGAAGCCGCCCAGGCCCAGTTTCTCGGCACCCGCTATGCGGCAGAAACCGTGTATCTGAGCCTCGCCGCGTCGGTCACCCAGAGCTACCTGAGCCTGCGGGCCCTGGATGCTCAGCTGGCCCTGGCCCGCGACAATCTGGAAAGCCAGACGCAGATCACCCGCCTGACCGAAAAGCGTCAGCAGGGCGGCATCGCTTCGGCCCTGGATGTGGAGCAGGCCCGCAGCACCCTCGCCAGCTACCGCAGCACCGCCGCCACCCTGGCCCAGCGTCGGGCGGTGGCCCTCAGTCAGCTCGGCCTCTTGGTGGGCCAGCCCGGCCTGCAAGTGGCGGAGGGTGACCTCAAGGGCTTGCCCCTGCCGCCCGAGCCGCCGGTGGGTTTGCCGTCTTCCCTGCTGGAAGCCCGCCCCGATCTGCGCAAGGCCGAAACCGACCTGATCGCCGCGAATGCCAAGATCGGTGTGGCCAAGGCCGCCCTGTTCCCGGGTATCACCCTGACCGGCAGCTTCGGGCGCGAGAGCAAGGATCTGGCCCAGTTGTTCAGCGCGCCTTCGGCCATTTGGTCTTTGGGCGCGGGGATCACCCAGCCCATCTTTGAAGGGGGGCGGCTGCGAGCCCGGGTGGAAGAAGTGAGCGCCCAGCAGAAGCAGAGCCTGGAGGCCTATCGCAAGGCGGTTCAAACCGCCTTCCGGGAAGTGAACGATGCCCTCGTCACCCTGCACGCCAGCGCCGAAACCGAAGCGGCCCAGCAGCAGACCCTGGACGCAGCCCGCCGCACCCGGGATCTGACCCGCCTGCGCCATGCCAGCGGCTACGCGGCCTACGCCGATGTGCTCGCCGCCGAACGCAGCAGCAACGAAGCCGCCCAGACCTGGCTCGACCGTCGTCAGGCACGCCTGAGCGCTTCGGTGGATTTGTTCAAGGCCCTGGGTGGGGGTTGGAAGGATGAAAGGCCGCTGGCTCAGCGCTGATCTGCAAAGATTTGCTGTGAGTCTTTGGAAACGCTCTGCTGTGTTGCTACGGCAGAGCGTTTTTTTATGGCTTGGCCTGATAGGCTGCTAAAAAACAACTCTTATAGAATTCCCAACAAGGCTGCCCGGACGGTCGCTGCGGTCTTGTTGGCGGCGTTGAGTTTGATAATCGAATTTCCAATGTGGAAATTTACCGTTCTCTCGGAAATTTTTAAAATTTCAGAGATGTCTGCGGACGTTTTTCCATCGGCAGTCCAGCGTAGCACGCTGATTTCCCGTGGTGAAAGCTGTACTTCGCCTTCTGGAATCATCTTGGGGTGCAAGATTCGCACCATGGCCGTGTGCGTCGCCTGGTTGAGCCACGCCATCTGCTGCCCGTTGGCGCGCAATTCCGCACTGGAGACACCTTCCGTAGAGCGGGCGAGGGTCAGCATGCCAACCATGCTCTGCCCTTCACGGGTGGATTGGGCCCAGCCATGGCGTAGCCCAAAGGAGCGAGCCTCTTCCCAAAAATTCCGCGTGGAGGTGAAGATCTGATCGTTCCAGACAATCGGGCGGGAAGAGCGCAACCCATGACTCACTGTAGGGTCGACAGCAAGATAATTCGCCTCCTTGTATCGGTTTTGCCAGATTGAAGGATAGTTATTCAGCATCAATGTCTTGGGGTTGACGACTGGAAATGGGCTCCGCAAGCCGTAAGCGCACCATTCGAAGCCCAGTTTGCTGGCAAAAGACATCAGCGTCCGGAAAAGCTCATGTTCGCAGTCTATGGTCTGAAATGTGTGCAGTAAGTCTTCTTGCCAGGATTCCATATCACCCTCCCGAATGATGCTGTTTGAATTGCTGCGACTGCATGTGCTGCGTGCAGCAGCAAATTCAAGTGTTTGCGGGTTTGCCAGTTTTGCTGATTTTATTTTGACTTTTGGCCAGCGCCACATGAGCGTTATGTGTGAGCTTTTTTGGAAATCAGCGTTGTCTCGTTTTTAATGAGAAAATGATTTGCAGCAAAAATGGTATTTTGAAGGTTTTTGTTTGCGGGTTTTTGTAAAATTTGACGGCAGTTTTTTGTACGAAGTGCCATCAGCTTGTTTCAAGATTGGCTGAAGGTTAGCGAAACTAGACAATAATAACAATAGGGGTTTGTTGGTCGTTTGCCTAGTGCGACCTCACCTTAAGCGGTGAATGAATGCCGTACAGTCGTAATTCACAGATCAAGTCCAAAATACCGCTGGTCGAATTTTTTACATGCTGTGTGGTATTTCCGTCTGCCATGTGACGGTTTTATCTTGATTCTCGAATGGAAATGCTTGGCCGTGCTTGCCCAGATCTGACTGCCCAGGCAGGCTTTTGCTTGGCACCCTTGCTGAGTTTTGTGCCCACAGTTTTTGGGACGCCAATTTTTTTACACCTTCGGATGCTTTATCTCAAACGGAATGGAGCGTTAGAGGGCGCTGCTGCTGCTTGTGGCATATGGCTTTCTTGACGGAATGCTCTCAAGCCTGTGCCACCTCCCTTGTGTTGTCTAGTGCAGGCCTTGCCAAAATCACCACCACATTTTGGCGCTTATGTCACTTATCCTGATTCCACTGTGTTTGCATGTACTTGTTTTCATTTTATTTGAGCAAAAATTCCGAACCTTTCCAGTACGTTCTTTCCTGCAGAAATTCGCGAGTAAATCTGTGTTTCTTTCGTATTGGGGGATTTTGGATTTTATTGGTGTTAATGAGTGAATTGATGATTTAACAATGTATGCATTATGGTGTAAAAAAATAAAAAAGTCCTGATTTATTAGCATGTAAGTTCTTCAGGCATGGCTTTGACCAGAATGGCCGTGCTGATCTTCAGGCCTGACAGCTGACGTTTGCATGCCTATGGTCACCTGTTAACAGTGACAGTTACGACCCTTGTTCCTGCACACTTACCATTTAATACAGGTGGGTGAGCTTGTTGAGGTTTGTATGCACTTTGTTTCAGGTGATGCAAGAACATTTCCAGATGATCTGTACGCTCGGGTTGCTCGCTACCGCCATCGGATATTTGTGGAGCGTTTGGGGTGGCACCTTCGAACCGAGAATGGGATGGAGGTGGATCAGTTTGATCGTCCGGATACCGTATATGTTGCAGCTCAGGACGATCAAGGCCTCATCCACGGCTGTGCTCGCCTTTTACCAACGACGAGTCCTTATTTGCTGGCCGAGGTTTTTCCGCAGTTGCTGAATGGATTGACTCCGCCCAACTCACCGGAAACG
>JAJTBM010000606.1 GCA_021286885.1 Rhodocyclales bacterium | reverse complement strand
CAGAACTCGCCCTGCGGGCTCAGACAGCTGCGCCGGACTTCCCCGCCCGGGGCTGCGCTGCTCGGCGGGGCAGATCGGGAAGAGCGCAAAACCCCCATGCTGAATCTGTGGTGCAGCCTGCCGGGTACGATCCGGCTCCATTGAGCCCAGGCCAAAACAACACAACGCAAAACAACACTTCTGCACGCCATGAATCCAAACCCGCACACCTGCCTCGCCCACAGGCCCGCCCTTTGTTAAAGTCCCGGCCATGTTGATTGCTCCCTGTTCCCCCCGGGCCCCTGGCCCCGTATCGCCCCCTGAGGGCTGGAAAGCTTTGCTGGAGCTTGGTTTCGAGTGGCGGCCCGAAGAGGGGCGCACGGTGCTGGCCCATCGTCGCCATGAAGGCCCCCTGCGGGTGCAGAAGGCTTTGTATCCGGAAGGCCCGGCCCTGTGTCAGGTGCTGGTGCTCCATCCGCCTGCCGGGATTGCGGGGGGTGATGCGCTGACCCTGCAGGTCGCGCTGGCCTCCGGGAGTCAGGCCCTGGTGACGACGCCCGGGGCGGGCAAGTGGTATCGCAGCAAGGGGCCCCAGGCCACCCAGGTGCTGGATTTCCGGGTGGGCGATGGCGCGGTGCTTGAGTGGCTGCCGCAAGAAACGATTCTCTACGACCAACTGACCGGCCACACCGAAACCCGCGTCCAGCTCGGGGCCGATGCCCTGTATGTGGGGCTGGATCTGCTCTGCCTGGGGCGCACTGCCTCGGGGGAAACCCTGCGCCAGGGGCGGCTGGGCATGGTGGCCCGGATTGCGCAGCAGGGGCGGCTGTTGTGGAGCGAGCAGGGCGCCATTGAAGGCGGCAGCCGGCTGCTCCGTTCGCCTGCCGGCCTGCGCGGGATGCCGGTGAGCGGCACCCTGCTGGTGGCGGGCCGGGCGATTTCGAATGAGGTGCTCGACGCCTGCCGCGCCGTGGTGCCGGCGGTGGGCGAGGGGGCGGTCACCCGCCTGGCCAATCTGCTCAGTGCCCGTTATCGGGGGCCCGCTGCCGAGCCGGGGCGGGCCTGGTTTGTGGATCTGTGGGCCCGCCTGCGCCCGGCCCTCACCGGGCGGGAAGCCCAGGTGCCGCGCATCTGGCATACCTGAAGCAAACACGCAGAATATTCAGAATATTCAGAATATTCACAAAATCTAGCGCATTCAGCATCGAGAAGGAAGGGAACCCATGGAACTGACTCCCCGCGAAAAAGACAAGCTCCTGATCTTTACCGCCGGCCTGCTGGCCGAGCGGCGCAAGGCCCGGGGCCTCAAGCTCAACTACCCGGAAGCGGTGGCCTTCATCAGCGCCGCGATCATGGAAGGGGCCCGGGATGGGCGCACCGTGGCCGAGCTGATGAGCTACGGCACCACCCTGCTGGGCCGGGCCGACGTGATGGACGGCGTGCCCGAAATGATCCCCGAAATCCAGGTGGAAGCCACCTTCCCGGACGGCACCAAGCTGGTCACCGTCCACCAGCCGATTGTGTAAGGAGCGACCATGATC
>JAJTBM010000070.1 GCA_021286885.1 Rhodocyclales bacterium | reverse complement strand
AGAAGAGTCGGTCAAAGCGAAACTCCTCCCGATGGCGCCCCACAAAATCAATCACCAAGCAACTCTCTTTGCCCTTGGCCAAACGCAAACCCCGCCCAATTTGCTGCTGGAACAAAACCGGGCTTTGCGTAGGGCGTAAAAGTAGCAGGGTATCCACCGACGGCAAATCAACGCCTTCGTTGTACAGATCGCAAGTCACGAGGGCAGAGACTTCACCCCGGGCTAACATCTCTGGCGCCCGCCGGCGCTCATCCGGGGGTGTTTCGCCCACTACACACAGGGCGGCAATACCGGCCTGATTCAGCCGAGCGGTCATGTATTGGGCGTGCTGAACTGACACACAAAACACCAGCGCCCGGCTACGGCTCGGGTTTCCGGCCAAACGACGCCATTCGTTGATAATCAAACGTGCCCGGGCTTCGTTGCCTGTTACCAGTTTGTCGATGGCCGCCGCCTCGCCCGGCTGCTGCCAAACCACGTCGGAGAAGTCCGTTTCATCATCGCACGCGTAATACTCAAAAGGCGCCAACAATTGCTGATCCAGGGCATGCCAAAGCCGCAACTCCACTGCTGGCGCCCCGTCGGGCCGGTTATCGAAATAGCCCAAAATGGGTTTACCGTCACTCCGCTCCGGGGTGGCCGTCAGGCCCAACAGCACCTGGGGCCGAACTTGGCGCACAAAAGTATCGAAACGATCAGCAGCTAAGCGATGACATTCATCCACCACAACCATGCACCAGTAATCAGCCCCGCAACGCTGGATCAAATCCCGGGCAGCCACGCTGTCTATGGTGGCAAACACGTGCTCAAAGCTGGCCGGGCTAGCGCCACCTACCAGCAATTCGCCAAAACTATGATCCCGCAAGACCTCGCGAAAGGTGCGCAGGGCCTGCTTTAGAATCTCTTCCCGGTGAGCCACAAACAATACTCGCGGCTGCCCACCCAGGCGCTGGCACAAACGCTGGTAATCAAAGGCCGCCACCACAGTTTTGCCCGTCCCCGTTGCAGCCACAACCAAATTACGCCAACGCCCCTGAGTACGCTCCAGCGCCAGTTGATCCAGCATCTCTTGCTGGTACGTCTTGGGCTGCAAGTCAAAATAGGTGGGGCGAGCGATTAAATCATTGCCAGATTCCCGCTGCAGCGCCTCGCCCAAGGCCTGACGGTGGGCTGGATTGGTCGGATCATAAGGCTGAAACTCGGGGTCTTCCCACAAGGTTTCGAAGTGGGCACAGGCCCGTTCGAACAGCGTAGCCTGCCCCCGCTCGGTAAACTTGACCGTCCACTCCAGGCCTCCCATCAGAGCAGCGCCAGACAAATTGGCACTGCCCACATAGGCCGCTCCAAATCCGGTCGCACGCCGGAATAACCACGCTTTGGCATGAAGCCGAGTTCGGCGCCCATCCAGCGAAACGCGAATTTCACAGCCAGGCAAGCGCGCTAATTCATCCAAGGCCAGAATTTCAGTGGCACCGGTATAGGTCGTTGTCAAAATGCGGATACGCGTCCGCGGCTGACCATTGGCCCCGACGGCACAGATCGCCTGAAAAATATCGAGCAGCTTGCGTACGCCCGAGTGGGTGATAAAACTCACCAGAATATCCACATGCTCGCAGGCGGATAACTCGCGCCGCAATTCAGACAATAAAGAAGGCGAGTCTTTCCCTGCGGTAAACAACCAGGGCGCGGCAAGCCCGGTCGCGGGCGCTATGGGCGGAGGAGCCGTGCGATGGATGGACTGCAGAACCTGGACGGGGTTGGCAAAAGGTTCGAAGGCCTCGATATCGCTCCCAACCCCCAGACGCTTGCGCACACTGACCATCACCTCATTGACCAGCGCTAATTGCTGGTGCAGTTTTTCGGCATCGTCCCCGGGCAGGTCTTGCAGAATCTTGGCCAATTGAATGGCAAAGCCTTCGGCCAAACGCTGGGCGGCGTCTTCCGCGCACAGGGAGGCCAACTGCCGATGCTCTGGTGCGCTGGTCTGGCCCAGCACCTGGGCCAGATGCTCCGTCAGTAATAGGTCGTACAAGCCATCTGGTAAGGCCATTGCGGATCTCCAGCTGTGCAATCGTGCCTGAATTATGCAGGAACGGAGGACAGGGCCATAACGAGGCCACCCGACGCCAACACAGAATGAAGAGCGATTTATACGCTTTGCGCCCAAACGCAAAAAAGCCACCCATTTGCATGAGTGGCTTTAAGCTATACAACTTTTGATTTCTTCGGATCGAATGGTCGGGGAAAGAGGATTCGAACCTCCGGCCCCTGCGTCCCGAACGCAGTGCTCTACCAGGCTGAGCTATTCCCCGACGTTTCCGAAGAAGCGCACATTATATACGCTATCTTTCAAAAGTCAAGCAGTTGCTGAAATTTTTTTCGGCTGATGTTGCTTGCCGAAAAACTTCCGGGTGTCTGGGCAAACGGGCTTAGGGCCTGTTTGATCAATCAATATTCCCGTGCAACTGCAAAGTTCGACAAGTTTATCAAAGATTCCTTGTAAACGGAAGGGGGCAGGCAGTCCAAGGCTTTGAGGGCCAGTTCGGCTTCGGCCACGGCGACGGCGCGGGTGGCTTCGAGGGCGCCGGTTTCGTGGATGGCGGCCATGACGGCATCGAGTTCGTCCAGACCACCGTTTTCGATGGCCTTGCGCACCAGGGCGGCCTGCTCGGGGGTGCCGTGCTTCATCACGTGGATCAGCGGCAGGGTCGGCTTGCCTTCGGCCAGGTCGTCGCCCACGTGCTTGCCGGTGGCGGCTTCGTTGCCGGAGTAATCGAGCACGTCGTCGATCAGCTGGAAGGCGGTGCCGATGTGCATGCCGAAAGCTGCGAGGCTTTCTTCCTGCTCGGCCGGCAGACCGCCGAGGATGCCGCCCAGCCGGGCCGCCGCTTCGAACAGCTTGGCCGTTTTGTAGCGGATCACCCGCAGGTAGCCTTCGACTTCCACATCTGCATCGTTGCAGTTGAGGAGCTGGAGCACCTCGCCTTCGGCAATGATGTTGGTCGCGTCGGCCAGCACCCGCATTACGCGGATGTCGTCCACGCCCACCATCATCTGGAAAGCACGGGAATACAGGAAATCGCCTACCAGAACGGAGGCGGCGTTGCCGAACATGGCATTGGCCGTTTTGTTACCGCGACGCAGCTCGGATTCGTCTACGACGTCATCGTGCAGCAGGGTGGCGGTATGAATGAATTCGACGACGGCGGCCAGTTCGAGGTGATTCTTGCCTTGGTAGCCCGCCGCACCGGCGGTGAACAACACCATGGCAGGACGCAGGCGCTTGCCGCCGCTGCCGATGATGTATTCGGCCACCTGGCGGATCAACACTACGTCGGAGTAAAGACGTTCCCGGATGACCGCATCGAGCGCCTTCATGTCTTCGGCGATCGGCGCGTAAAGCTGCGAAAGAGACAAGGCTGTGCCCAGATCAGGAAAAACGGAATGTTAGGGGGGCTGCTGCGCTTGCGTCAACCGGCCCGCTCCGAAAACGGAACGGGCCCGTGACACAGATGCTTGCAGATCGGCGCCCTTAGCGGTTATAGGGCATGAAGAGGTCGGGCCGATCGGTGAAGATCGCACGCACGCCCCAACGCACCAACCGCTCGGCTTCGGCGGGAGAATTGACGGTGTAGGCCATCACTTCCATCCCGGCTTCACGAATGTTGCGCACCTGAAGTTGCTCCAGATGCACCGCTGCCAGGTTGAGGGAGACGCAGCCGAACATCTGCCCGGCCAGCAGGAGGGCATCGTTGTAGCGCTCCGCCAGCAGGGCGCGGGCCGCAAACTCTGCCTTGAGGGCTGCCGACTCCAGGGCCTTGGCCGAGAAGGACGAGAGCAGCACCTGGGGGCGCCGCTCTTCGGGCAGGGCCGCGAGGCATTCGCCCACTGCTTCGCCGGTCTGGACTTCAAAGCCCTTGGCGGGCTTGATTTCCACGTTGGCTGCGAGGCCCAGGGCGCGGCAGCGCATAAGGGCCTGCTCCAAAGACGGAATCCGCTCCCCGGCGAAAGCCGGGTGGAAGCGCTTGCCCACGTCGGTGCGCATCAGCACCTCAGCGGAGGTCACACCCACCCGGGTGGATTGGCCGGTGAGGCGTTCCAGGTTCTCGTCGTGGCACAGGATGGGCTGGCAGTCCCGGGACAGGGTGACATCAAACTCCACCGCCCGGCAGCCCAGACGGGCAGCAATTTCCAGCCCGGCCAGGGTGTTCTCGGGGGCGAGTGCACCGCCGCAGCGGTGCACGAACAGCTCGGGCCAGGCCCAGTCAGCAACTTGGCTCATGGCTGGATCAGCACCCCGGCGCCGTGCAGGACACCGAACGGGAACGCTCGACCGCGTTATCGAGGGCCAGCTTGGTGGGCTTGCGGTCGGCCCAGACGGCTTCGAGTTCTTCGTTGATGATGTTGCGCACGGCGGTTTGCTGGGGATAGCTGGAAGCACGGGACTTGGTCGTCACCGGCTTGTTGGTCAGCTGGCCAATGGCCACCCGCACGTTTTGCAGATCACTCGCCAGCAGGCGGCTTTCGGAGGCCAACAGGCCAGCCTTGTTGAGGGGCAGGTAGCCCGCGTTGCGTTGCCATTCGACCTGGCTTTCGCCGCTCAGCCACATGCTCACGAAACGAGCAGCAGCCTTGTATTCGGCAGGCTTGTGGCCGGCGCCCACCCACAGGGCCGGGCCATCGGCCAGGGTGTTCTGGGGTGCGCCGGAGTAGTCGGCATGGTGCGGCAGCGTGGCAACGCCCACTTCAAAGCCGGCCTGGCGCTTGAGGGTGGGCCAGGCGGAGGAAGATGCGGTCAGCACTGCGCATTCGCCCTTGGCGAAGTGTTCGGCGGCTTCATCACCCCGACCAAAGAACTGCAGGTAGCGGGCCTTGACCCAGGAAGACAGCATGGCCACATGCTTGACTTCGAGCATCCCGTTGATGGCGAGGCTGCTCTTCTTGCCTTCGGCCACCACCGGCTCGTTGTGCCAGGCGCTGGTGTTTTCCACCAGCACCCAGGAGGGCTGGGTGGTGGTGTAGGGGCAGGTTTGGCCGGCAGCCACCAGCTGGCCCAGGGTCTTTTGCAGATCCTGCCAGGTCTTGGGGGGTTGATCGGGGTTGAGGCCGGCCTCCTTGAAGGCCTGGACGTTGTAGTACAGCACTGGCGTACCCAGGCCCACCGGCAGGGCCACCAGGCGGCCAGTGGCATCCAAGGCGGTCGGGGTCATCATGGCGGGCGGCTTGAGGGTTTCGAAGCGCTCGCCGGCATCCTTCATGACCTGGTGCAGGGGACGGTAGCGGGGGGCGCCGCTCAGGAACTGGGGCAGATCATCTTCACCCAGGATCATCAGGGTGGGCAGCGGGCCGGCATTCCAGGCCCGCTCATGCACAACGATGCGTGCCTGGGGGTTGGCGGCGTTGTAGCGGTCCACCAGCTTCTGGAGCTGGGCGCCCTTGTCGGCCCCCAGGTTGTGGACGAGTTCGATTTCCGCAGACTGGGCCTCAGCAGCCGGCGCAGCGGCCTTGGCCGGCTTGGGGGCTGCCTGGGCAGAGGACAGGCAGAGACTGGCGAGGGCGGCACCAATGAGGGTGCGACGGATGTATTTCATGAGTGGCTTCCGCTGGAGGAAAACAAAAACGGTCAGGGCGCGATTATAGGCCCCTGCCCGCGCCGGGTCAGGCCCGAGCTTGCAAGGAAAAGCATCGGTCGCAGATCCAGGCATCAAGTCAGCCTGCCGGAAGACCGTTAAGCCTCTGGACACCCGATGGACGCCTTCCCGATGAAAGCCCCCCTGCTCCTCTCCCTATCCTTGCTTGTGCTGCTGGGTGCCTGCGACCAGCTGGGCATTCCCAACCCGGCCAAGAACGAAATCCGCCAGGAGGCCGACGGCAAAGCGATTGGCAGTGCCTGCCGCCATGCGGGCCGGGCGATAGAAGACTGCTACACGCTGAACCAGGGCGCCTCCAAGGCCGCCATGTTTGCCGGCTGGAAGGAAATGAACGACTACATGGTGGAGAACAAGATCGCCGAGGTGGCGCCGCAACTGCCGCCCCCTCAACCCCCGGCGCCCAAACCCGCCAAAAAGCCCAAGGCCGAAAAAACGGAGGCGGAAGCCCAGAACGGGCACGGCGACGAGGACAGCGCCAAAGACGGCAAGGGCGGAAAAGGCGACCGGGCCGAACGCGAGGACAAGGCCGACAAGGGCCACGAAGGCGACACGCCCCGCAAGCGGCGGCGCACCGAGGGCTGACCCCCTCCCGTCACCCCAGGGCGCGCTGCGCCTCCTGCTGCTGGGCGGCCTCGCTGGCCCGCCACCAGGCAACAAAGGTGTCGATGGGCATGGCCTGGGCGTAGAGATGCCCCTGTGCGCAGTTGCAGCCCATTTCGATCAAGCTGTCTTCCGTTGCCGTGTCTTCCACCCCTTCGGCCACCACTTCAAGGCCGAAGGTGTGGGCGATGCGGATCATCAGTTCGACAATGGAGCGATCGGTGGGCGACAGGGTGACCCGCTCCACGAACGATTTATCCAGCTTGAGCTCGGCCACCGGCAGGCGGCGCAGGTAGTCCATGGACGAATAGCCGGTGCCAAAATCATCTAGGGCCAGACGCCCCTCTTCCTTGAGCGCTTCCAGGGTACGGGCCGAGACCCGGTCGCTGGACGACACCAAGCCCCCTTCGGTCAACTCGAAGCACAGGCGCGATGAGGGCACGCGCCAGGTTTCGCAGGTCTGGCGGATGAACAGGGGCAGCTCGGCGTCTTTCAGGTCGTCGGCCACCAAGTTGATGGAAATCCGGATCGTGCAACCTTCCCGCTCCAGCGCTGCCAGGATCTGGGCGGCCTGCTGGATCACCCAGCGGGACAGGTCGGGCATCATGCCGATGCGCTCCAGCACCCGCAGGATGTCGGTGGAGGCCACCGCTCGGCCGTCTGGCTGGGGCCAGCGCAGCAGGGCTTCGGCCCCCACCACCCGGCGGGATGGGAGTTCGACCTGGGGCTGCAGGTACAACTGGAACTGCTGGGATTCCATGGCCCAAGCCACTTCCCGCTCAAAGCCCGCATCGTTCTCGGCGGAGGCGGCCACGTCGGCACAATACACGTCAAACAAACGCCCCGAGGCCCGCGCCACCACCAGGGCGGCCCGGGCGGCCTGTTCCAGGGCCAGGGGCTCCCGGGAGTGCTCGGGGGCCCAGGCGCCCCCCGCGCAGAAGCGCCCCCGGAGTTCGGGGAAGCTGTTGCTGCGTACCACCTCACAGGCATCCACCAGCTTGTGGCCTGCCAAAGACACCTGGGCCGGGTTGCTGAGGCTGGTGAGAATCACCGCCCATTCGTTTTCGCCTAGGGCACACAGGATATCGGCGGGGCGCAACACACTGCGCATCGCATCCGAGAGGGCCATGCGCAGCTGGTCGCGCTCATCAATGGCGAGCACTTCCACCGACAGCCCCCACTCCACATCCACCACCACCAGCCCCAGGCGCTGATCCGGCCCCAGGTTGCCCAGCAAACTGCTGAGCAGGGTCAGGAAGCGACGACGATTGGGAATGCCCAATACCGGATCGCCTTCTTCGGCCATTTGCCGGTAATTCTGCTCCCGCTCCAGGGATACCTCGGTGAGCATGCCCGCCAGACACCAGCCCAAACGCCCCAGGGCAGCCAGGATGTCGAGCTCCAGGCGGGAAACACTGGATTTATCGCCCACCAAGCGCGCCTGACAGCTGGCCATCAGTGCCTCGATGGCCAAAAAGGGAAATTCAGCCACCGCGCCCGAGAGATAGCACTCCACCCAGCACTCCACCAGACACCCGGCCCACGGGGCAGTGAAGTCCCACGCCCCCACCTGGGCCAGAATGGCGCAGAAACGGCGCAACAGGGGCTCAACCAGCCCATCCATCCCGGGATCATTCAGACCAAAGCGCTCGAGTAGATCGAACGCAAGCTCATCCTGGTCAACGATCCGGCCAAAGGCCCGGATTGCAGCCTGCTCTCCCGGCCCCAACCCATAGCGCATGAGCAGGCGCAGCAAGGCATCCTCGCCCACCGGGGTTCCGGATGTGAACTCGATGGGCAAGGCGCTCCCGTTCATGCCAGATAGAACTCCGAAGGCTCGACACCATAGGCACCGGGCGGCAGGGCTTTCACAATGGCGTAGGTTTCCCCCGTGGCATTGGGCGGGTCGTAGATCAAATCGAGGGTCTGGGGATAGACGTTGGGTTTCTTGTCGGGGCCCAGCAGGATCATTACTCGGGGTTTGAGGCGGCGTATCCGGTTCTGGGCCACGACAACCGCCACTTCGCCCGAATTCAGCTCCACCAGCGTCCCCACCGGGTAGATGCCGATACACTGGACGAACTGGTCGACCGTGCTTTCGGAAAAACCCGTGCCGCGTTGGGCCCGTACTGCCTCCAAGGCCACCTGGGAACTGGCCGCCTCACCATAGGGGCGCCCTCGAGTCATGGCGCAATACACATCCGACACGCCAGAAATCTCGGCCAGCAGCCCCACCTCCTCACCCCGCAGCCCCACCGGATAGCCGGAACCATCGCAGCGCTCGTGGTGGCGGGCAACGATTTCCAGCACTTGCTGGGTGATCATCGGCGCCCCCGACAGGATGCGCAGGGAGTAATCCACGTGGGTCTTGAAGAATTCGTATTCGATGGGCGTCAGGGGCCCGGTTTTCTGGAGCAGGCGCACGGGCAGACGCAGTTTGCCCACATCCTGCAGCATGCCCGCCATGCCCAGGGCGGTGATCGCATCGTCGGGCAGGCCCAGAAAACGGCCAAAGATCATCACGTGGGCGGCCACGTCCAGGGAGTGATCGTAGCTGTATTGGTCGGTTTGCTTGAGCCGCACCAGCCAGAGCAGGGCATCGGGATTACGGGCCACGCTCAGCACCATCTCAGCCACCACCCCACGCAGGCGATCCAGATCGGGGGTCAGGTTGCTCTGCACATCGCGGGCAATCTGGACGAGCAGGTTCTGGGCTTTATCCACCAGCGGCACGGCTTTCAGGATTTCTTCCTCGACCGTGACGGTAGGCTCGGTAAAGGTCATCCCGCTGGGCGTACCCCGCCCCAGGCCGTCATCTTCCAGCCCCAGAGGACGGATGCCTTTGCCGCTTTGGATTTCGGTGTAAGAAAACTGAGCCCCCGCTCCCGCCATCCCATCGGGGCGACGGGGCAGAGACGGCGGCCGCCCTTCTACTCGGGGCAGCGTGACCGGATCAGGATAACGGTGCAGCCACGGGGCCTGGGTTGCTGGCGTAGCCTCCTCGCGCCGCGTAGGTTGTTGGCGCAGGGCCTTGAGACTGCGCAGCAAGGAAAAGAAATCGCCTCCGCCCTTGCGCCGCTCCACCCGGTCGGGACTGACCTGAAAGCCGCCCAGACGGGCAAAACGCTCCCCCCCCCCAGCGACCGGCCCCGACGGCGCCACCGACTCGGCGCGCCATTGGTCGCCAATCGAGCGCCCCCGGTCTACGTATACAAAACGACACACCTGACGCAGCTTCTCCAGAGTTTCCTGATCATCGACCACAAAGCCCTGAAGCAGAAATGGAGATTCAAGCCAGGGGCGATCCAGCTCGGAGACGAACATCCCCAGCTTGAGATCCTGGACGGCCACAATCTCCTTCAAGCCGGCCTCCCTGAAACTTCTGACAAAGACAACTCACACAGCACGTTCATGTCACCAAGATTAAGGCGCAGGATTGGTATGGCGCAGATGGATAGCATCAACTGCGGCCCTTACATCATGGTCCAGGGTTTGAGCACAAGCATCCAGATTTTCGAGCAACTGCCCGACCGAGCTTGCACCAAGGATCACACTGCCCACCAGCGGCTGCCCCGCCACCCAGGCCAAAGCCAGGCGGGTCAGGCTGATGCCCCGCGCCTGCGCCAGATCGGCATAGGCCCGCAAGGCGGGCTCGACGGCCACCTTGGCGTAGCGCTGGCCAAAACCGGGGAACAAGGTGATGCGGCCGCTGGCCGCAGGGTTATCCAGATACTTGCCCGTCAGCAGGCCAAAACCCAGCACCGAGTAGGGCAAAAGGCTCACGGACTCCCGAAAGCAGACTTCAGCAAGCGTCTGATCAAAGACGCGATTGAGCAGGCTGTATGCATTTTGCACCGAAACTACCAGCGGCAAATTCAGCTCCCGGCCCACTCTGAGGAATTCCATCACACCCCAGGGGTGTTCGTTCGACAAACCCACATAACGGATTTTGCCTTCGCGCACCAGCTCGGCCAGCGCCTCCAGCTGGGCACGTATCGGGGTGGCCTCCCGCTCGGCGCCCGGATCAAAGGCCCATTGGCCAAACATGGGCTGGTTCCGGGCCGGCCAGTGAATCTGGTAGAGATCGATGTAATCCGTGCCCAGGCGCTGCAGGCTGCCTTCGAGCGCGGCACGGATATTGGCCCGATCCAAGGCCAGAGGGCCGCCACGAATCCACTCCATGGAGCGCGCCGGGCCTGCCACCTTTGTAGCGAGA
>JAJTBM010000069.1 GCA_021286885.1 Rhodocyclales bacterium | reverse complement strand
GTTGCAGGAGGCTGCAGGGGTGCAGTCAGACAAAGGCAAGCAGCTGCTGGGCCAGTCCATGAGCCTGTTCGAGCAGCAGCTCCAGGATCTGCGTGGGGTGGTGCCGAATGATGATGTGAAGTCCCGTCTGGTGCATCTGGAGCAGGAATGGGGGCGGTTTCGTCCTCTGCTGGGGGCGGTGCAGAGCGATCCCAAGGCGGTCTGGACGGCCAATGAGTCCGTGCTGACGAGCGCAGATCAGCTGACCAAGGCCTATGAACAGGCCAGCGGCGCCCATGCCGCCCAGGTCATCAACCTGGCCGGGCGCCAGCGCATGCTGTCCCAGCGCATGGCCAAGGCCTATTTGTTCCGGGTGATGAATGTGAACGTGCCCCAGGCCACCGAGATGCTGACCCAGTCGGTACTGGAGTTCTCCAAGGCCCATGACCAGCTCAAGGCCAGCCCCCTCAACACCGCCCAGATCAAGTCCGAGCTAGGCCTGGTGGAGCAGCAGTGGTTCTTCTTCCAGACGGCCCTGGGTGCCCGGACTTCGGAGCAGCAGAAGGCCGCCGCCGATGTGGCCAGCACCAGTGAGCGCATCCTGGGTCAGATGGATGCGGTGGTGAGCATGTACGAGAAGGTGGCCGCGTGAGGCCCGCCGCCTGGGTTGTGCTGCCCCTGCTGGCTTTGGGGCTGGGGGGCTGCGTGGTGGCGCCGCCCCAGCCGGTGGCGGCACCCGTTCAACGCCTCGATCCGACTGAGTTGGCCCGGATCGAAGCGGCCCAGGCGGCCCTGCGCCCGCTCAGCCTGGATGAGATCGTGGCCCGTTCCCGCAGCACGCCCCCCGAAGTGTTGATCGACCAGATCCGCACAACCGGCACCCACTACGGCCTGAACCCCAGCCAGGTGCTGGAGCTGCGCCAGAAGGGGGTGCAGCCGGCGGTGTTGGATGCGCTGGTGGATGCCCATGAGCGCTGGCTGCGGGATCAGGCCGCCGCCGACAAGCACAAGCGGGAAGTGGAGCAGGCCGACGCACTGGCCCGGGCCAAGGCGGAGGCCGAAGCTGCCAGACGCCGGGAGATGGACGCCTACCGGATGTATCCCGATCCCTTCTTTTATCCCGGCCCCTATATGCGTCCCGCTCCGGGCTGGCGGCGCTGGCCTTGAGCCGAACCCCGGCTCCTAGGCGGCGTTCAGAGCCGGCCTAGGGCTTCGGCCAGGTAGCGCTCCAGGCGTGGGTGGTCGCAGTGGCCCACATTGAAGCGCAGATTGCCCGAAGGCTGGTTTTGGGGGCGGAACACATGCCCCGGTGCCAGCACGATGTCTTCCCGGGCTGCATCCCGGGCCAGCTGGGCGGTGTCTTGCAGGCCCGGCACCCGGGCCCAGATGAAGGGCCCGCCCCGGGGCTCCATGTCCACCTTGAGCCCCACCCGTTCCAGCATGCGCAGCCCCCGGGCGGTGGCCTCGCTCAGGCGTCCGCGCACCCGCTCCAGGTGCTTGCGGTAATGGCCATCGGTGAGCAGTTGATGCACCAGCTGTTCGGGGAGCTCGGGGGAGGACATCATCGAGACGATCTTCACGTCCGTCAGGGCCTGGGCCAGATCCGGCTGACAGGCCAAAAACCCAACCCGCAGATTGCCCGAAATCGTCTTGGAGAAGCTGCTGGTGTAGATCACCCGGCTGAGCTGATCCAGGCTGGCCAGCCGGGTGGCGCTGCCATTCACCAGATCCCCGTAAATATCGTCTTCCACGATCATGAAGTCATGCCGCTCCGCCAGCTGGAGCACCCGAAAGGCAGTGGCCGCCGACAGATTGCTGGAGGTGGGGTTGTGGAGCACCGAGTGGGTGAAGAACAGGCGCGGGTGATGTTCCTGGAGCAGGGTTTCCATGATCTGGGTGTCCGGCCCCTCGCTGGTGCGCGGCACCCCCACCAGCCGCACCCCGTACAGGCGTAGATTACCGAACAGATTCCAGTAGCCCGGATCATCCACGAACACGCAGTCCCCCGGGCGCAGGAAGTAGCGGCACACGATGTCCAGGGACTGATGCACTCCGTAGGTCAGCACGATCTGTTCGGTGCGGGCAGCGATGCCGATTTCCCCCAGCCGGAGCTGGAGCTGGGCGCGCAGGGGCTCGTAGCCCTGGGGGGTGCCATAGCTGACCGGGCGCAGATCGGTGCGCCGGGTGAGGCTGCGCAGGCTGCGCAGCAGGCCTGCTTCGTCCAGCCAGGCAGCGGGGAGGCCGCCGCCGGCGGCCAGCACCCGGTGGGCGCCTTCCCGGGCCATTTCCCGGTTCATCCAGGCCGCGTCAATGGCCCGTTCCCGGTCGGGGGCGGGGGCGGCTGGCGCCACGGGCAGATCCCGGTTGCACACATAAAAGCCTGAGCCGCGCCGGGACTGGAGCAGCCCCAGGGCCACCAGCCGATCATAGGCCTCCACCACCGTGAAACGCGAAATCCCGTGATCTTCGGCCAGCTTGCGGATGGGGGGCAGGCGGGCGCCGGGGCGCAGCATCCGGTCGTCGATATGGGTGCGGATAGCCTGAACGATCTGATCCACCAGCGGCAGGGCGGCATCTGGGCTGAGGCTGAGTTCGAGCATGGGGGTCTCCGGGAGGTGTATTGGTCAAAGCACCGGGCCAATTGCGCGGGATTGACCAGTACGGGGCTGCATCTGATCGTTTGATTGTATCTGTGTGGCTCAAAAAGTGTCAGCTATTGTCTGTTCCATCCCAGCGAATAAGGAGGACAGAAAATGAATCAGCACACAGATGAGCAGGTACGTCCGCATGCAACGGGGCGCATGGGCGCGCTGGTACGGCGTGCGTGCTGCGCGCTGGCATTGGCTGGGGGCTGGGGAGGCGCTTTGGCTGCCTCAGTCCAGGTCTGGCAGGCCCCGGAGCTGGGGTGGGTGTTGCGGGCGAGCGAAGGTTCGGGCGTTGTGCAGGTGCTGGATGTCCGCCAGGGCATCAAGCCTCTGGGGGTGTTGCGACAAGCGGGGCGTACGCAGGTGCTGGATGTGCGGGTGGATGCGGAGAAGCGCCAGATTTGGGTGCGCAGTGCGGCGGGCGTGGCGTTGCACGATGCCTATAGTGGACGCGTGTTGCAGTATCAGGCAGGTATCGAGGCTAGTCCCTTTGATGCCCATTGGGTGCAGCGGGCCCAGGGCGGTGCTGCCGGGATGTGAGCCCTGGGCTGCGCGGGTGGGAGGAGTTTCCCCACCCGCCGCTTCGCTTAGTCTTACTGTGTCACTAAAATAAGCGCATTATTCGTGTCTTCAGAACTTGGCATTGAACGCACAGCGAATGATGGATACGCGTTTCGAAACCTACCTTGAGCACCTGTGTTCAGCCCTTGGACACGCGGACCGGCGCGAAGGACTTCGCGGCTACTGTCGTGGCCTGATGCTGCCACTGGCGCGCAAGAGTGTGGAGCCGCTGGCGGCGAGCATTGATCCGCATGCGGTCCAGGCACGACACCAGTCGCTGCATCACTTCGTCGCCAAATCAGATTGGTCGGATACTGCCGTTCTGGAGAAAATCAGCACCTGGGTTCTGCCGGCGATGCTGCGTTCCGGGGCCGAGCGCTACTGGATCATCGACGACACGGGCTTCCCAAAAAAGGGGCAACACTCGGTGGGCGTGGCGCGTCAGTATTGCGGACAGCTGGGCAAGCAGGACAATTGTCAGATCGCGGTGAGCCTTTCGCTGGCGACGGAGACGGCGAGCCTCCCGATTGCCTGGCGTCTTTACCTGCCTGAAGCCTGGACGCAGGATGCCGAAAGGCGTTTGCGGGCCGGGGTGCCGGAGACCGTCCAGTTCCAGACCAAACCGGAGATCGCGCTGGCGCAGGTCAAGGCGGCGCAAGCGGGGGGAACGCCGGGCGGCATGGTGCTGGCCGATGCCGGCTACGGCAACGACACCGGATTTCGTGACGGACTGACAGAAATCGGCGCCCTCTACGCGGTCGGCGTGCAGGGCACGACCAGTGTGTGGGCGCCTGGCCGGCAGCCCTTACCCCCCAAGCCTTGGAGTGGCGTAGGGCGCAAGCCCCGGTTGCTCCGCCGCGATGCCGATCATCAGCCGGTCAGCGTGAAGGCACTGGCGATGGGCTTGTCTGCCACGGACTACCGCACCATCAACTGGCGGGCTGGTAGCAACGGCGATCTTTCGTCCCGTTTTGCTGCCGTTCGTGTTCGTGCGGCGCATCGGGATCACTGGCGCTCCGAACTGCGGGACGAGGAATGGCTCTTGATCGAATGGCCCGAAGGGCAGAGCGAGCCGGAGAAATACGTCCTGTCCACGCTGCCTGCCGCCACCTCACTCGAACGCTTGGTGGCAGTGACCAAGATGCGTTGGCGCATCGAGCGTGACTATCAGGATCTCAAGCAGGAATTTGGCTTGGCTCACTACGAAGGACGGGGCTGGCGCGGCTTCCACCATCATGCAACCTTGTGCATCGCCGCTTACGGGTTTCTGGTAGCCGAACGGCTGCGTCACAAGGACACCAAAAAAAACACCTTATTCGGCCCGAAACCTGCCTTACCCGAAGGTTACGTCCCGCGGGGCCGTTCAACGCGCCCAGCGGCATGTTCCCAATTCAATCTCGACGCTACGGTGGACCATCGCTCTGACACTGGCCAATAGCCTTGAGCGATGTCCATGCTGCGCACAGAAAAGAGCGGATAATTGATTTGTTATTTTAGTGACACAGTAAGATTAGGTGGCTGAGGTGGTTTCCAGGCGCTGACGCAGGGCTTCACCCATGTGCTGAAGGGCCTGACTCAGTTGGGTGTAGGTGCTTTGCACGGCGTCGGCAGAAAGGGGTTCGCCATCCCGCAGGAGGGTTTCAAGGGCGCTGGCGGCGGTCTGTACTTCGGTCAGCCCCAGGGTGGCCGATGAGCCCTTGAGGGCGTGGGCCCGGCGGCGTAGTTGGTCGGCTTCACCGCTTTGGTGGGCCGCTTCCAGTTTTTGTTGTTCCCGGGGCAGGTTGCGGGTGAAGTTGCCCAGCAGGGTGATGAAATTGTCGGCCCGCCCTCCGGTGCTGCGCAAGCCGGCAGCGAGATCCAGGCCTGGCATGTTTTCAAGGCGCTGATAAATGGGGTTGGGCGCAGAGGGCGCTGTGGGTGCAGAGGGCGGGGGCGGGGCGGTGCTGCCGCTCCGGCGGGGGAGCCAGTTCAGCAGCGTGGTGTAGAGCAGCTGGGGGTCGACGGGTTTTGCCAGGTGGCCGGTCATGCCGACTTCTTGGCATTTGAGTCGGTCTTCAGTGAAGGCGTTGGCCGTCAGCGCAAAAATGGGGGTGTTGGCATATTTGGGCAACGCCCGGATCAGACGCGCCGCTTCCAGCCCATCCAGGTGGGGCATTTGCATGTCCATCAGAATCAGATCGTAGGGTTTTTCCCGGGCCATCTGGACGGCGATGCGCCCATCCTGGGCCAAGTCGGCACCCAGCCCGGCTTGGGCCAGCAGGGCTAGGGCCACTTGCTGGTTGGCTTCGGTATCTTCGGCCAGAAGGATGCGGCTTCCGCTGCACTCGGCCGCCAGGCGGCGCAGCACGCCCTGTTCGGCTATCTGTTGGGCACCAGCATCGGGCAGGGGAGGGTCTTGGCTAATGGGGAGCTGCAGGGTAACCCAGAAGGTGGAGCCGATGTTTTCGGTACTTTCCACGCCTACCTCACCGCCCATCATTCTGGCCAGATGCCGGCTGACGGCCAGCCCGAGCCCAGTACCGCCGTATTTGCGGGTTGTGGAGTCGTCGGCCTGCTGGAAGGCATTGAACAGCCGCTGTTGCTGGATCGGGGAGAGCCCGATGCCCGTGTCGGTGACTTCAAAGCGTACGAGGTAATGGGTGTCTGTCTGGTGCTCCAGTCGGCCTTTTAGGGTGATGTAGCCTCGTTCGGTGAATTTGACCGCATTGCTCAGGTAATTCACCAGAATTTGGCGGATGCGGGTTACATCCCCCTTCATCTGGCGGGGTACGCCGTTGATGTCTATCCCGATTTGCAGGCCTTTGGCCCGGGCCCGGCCTGCCACCAGATCAACCGCTTGCTGCACCATGATGTCGCTGCGGAAACTGATTTGTTCGAGTTCAAGCTTGCCGGCTTCGATCTTGGAGATGTCGAGCACGTCATCAATCAGGGCAAGCAGATGGTCGGCGGCCGAGTTGATTCTTTCCAGTCCTTCCTTTTGGTCGGAGCGGGGATTGCCGGTGTTCAGCAAATGGCAAAAGCCCAGAATGGCATTCATGGGTGTGCGGATTTCATGGCTCATGTTGGCCAGGAAGGCGCTCTTTGCGCGGTTGGCCCGCTCGGCCGTGTCGCGGGCCGCCTTGAGTTCTTCGGTACTGGCGGCAAGCTCGTGGTTGGTGTGTTCAAGCTCCTGGGTTTTGGCGGCCATCAGCTGGTCCAATTGAGCCTTGCGCACCATGGAGCGCACCACCGCCAGGCACAGCACGCACAGAATGACGGCGCCCAAGATGCTCAGTTGGAGCGAGTGGTTCCACTCGCTGAAGGCTTCTTGGGCAGTAATGCCAGCCAGGATGTAGATGGGGTGCTGGACGGTTTTGCGATAGGCGATCAAACGCTCGGCATGATCGATGGGAGAAACGTCTTCCAGCACGCCGTCGGTGCGTCCCTGGCGTATGGCCTCCAGGATGCGGGGGGGCGCCAGGGTCTTGCCGATCAGGCTTTCGTCCTTGGGGTGGAGCACGATGATCTGGCCCTTGGGGCCGATCATGCTGATGCGGGTGCCGGGGCTCAGGCCCAGGGTGGCGTAGTAATCCATGAAGCCCGCATCCAGCCCGAAGTTGGCCACCACTATGCCACCAAAGCGGCCATTGGGGAGTTCGAGGCGGCGGGCAACCTGAATGCCCCACTTGTTGGAGACTCGCCCCTTAATGGCTTTGGAAACAACGGGGGTGGTGCGGGAGGCGGCTTTCAGATCCAGAAAATATTCCCGGTCACCCAGCTGATTGCCCGGAGGCATGCCGATTGAGTTGGCAAAGCCGTAGCCGCTGGCATCGGTGATGGAAATGGACACCACGCCGAAGGTGCGGCGTTGGTGATCCACCAGCATCCGGCTCAGCACCTCGCGCCGTGGCTCATCCATTTTGAGGGCGTTTTCCAGGTCTGAGGACTGGATATGGTCGCTGATGCTGAGCAGCATGCCGTCGATGCGATCGATGTTACCCGAGGCGTGCTGCTCAACCATGCGTGCCAGGGTGATCATCCGGTCTTCGGTCTGATCCACCAGATCATTCCGGGCCACCATCAGATTGCCAAAGAGTGCAATCAGAAAAGTCCCGACAATGAGGAGCAGCAGGATGACGATGCGTCGCATGGGGCTGGTCTGGGCAATGTCGGGCGGCGGGGTAGATTGATTATTGTAGCTGATTGGCATTTTTAGGTGCGGGTGGTGCAGCGTTCATTTTCTGAGGGTGGTCAGAATGGACTGCAAGCGGGCCTCAAAGATTTCGCCCAGACGGAACAGGGTCAGCACCTCGTCGGCCCCGCTGCGCAGGGCCTCGCTCAGAATGCCTTCTTGATTTTCGCTCAGGCCAAGAAACACATAAGTGCTTTCGACACCATGGATCAGCTGGTCCAGCCGCAGCCGGGTTTCGACCTGCTGTTGCTGGTACAAGCTGCGCAGGGCCTCCACGGTGGCCGCTGTCTGGCTGGCGGCGGCCTGAATGGCGTGGGCTTGGGCATGGGCCTGGTGCCGGATCGTGATGGTGCTGGCAATGCCGTGGGCGCTTTCTGCCAGCAGGGCCAGATTGTCCCGGATGCGGCCTACAACTTCTTCATCCTCGGGCAGATTCTGCACCAGCAGCGTGACACTCGGGTAATTCACCGCTAGGCGTTGCCCAAAGCGGAACAAGCGGCCCAGGTCGGCGCTTTTTTCCAGGATGGATACCTCCAGCGGGCTGGCGGGCCCTTTGGGCGTCAGGTTGAGGGTGCCTTCCGGGTGGCGGATCTGCAGATGTACCTGCAAGTCGTATTGGGCGGCCGTGTGCAAGACTTGCAGCCCCAGGGCCTGATAATCCGTGCAGGCGATGCTCTTTTGCAGAAACTCCAGCAGCACGCCGGTTTCCCCGGCGGTTTTCAAAAAACCAAAGGCCATGTCCTGGGCCGATTTGCGTTCCTGCTCAAGCTTTTCCCGCTCCTGGTGGAGCCGCACCAGGGCATTTGCCTTCAGATGCAGCAGGGCTGGGTCGAAGGGCTTCACCATGAAATCATCACCACCGGCATCGAAAGCCTTGATCCGTTCTTCCAGACTGTCGTGGGAAGAAACAAAGATCACCGGCAGGCGCAGCCCCAGGGCCCGCAGTGCCCGGCAGGTCTGGTGGCCGTCCATCCCGTCCATTTCGATGTCCAGGCAGATCAGATCGGGAGTCTGCGTGTCCAACTCGGCTAGGCATTCTTCGCCGGACTCCAGCCCGACCACCTCGAAATCCTCGGATAGGGTCATTTCCATGCTCATGCGCAAGGTGGGGTCATCATCCACCACAAGTGCTTTGTGTCGGGATTGGGCGGTGGTTTCATCCAGCTCGATAAACATCGAAGACTCCTCTCGTGTCCAAAAGTGCAACACCCCCCAAAGGGGTACTGGTGTGGCTTACGGCGCTTCGATCTAAAGGTTTAGTCGTTCAAGATAGGTAAAAATACCGCTCAAGCCGATTTAAAAACAAAGCCTTGTATTTTTGGTGCCCTGCACAAGAGGGAATCCCGCGTCAGTCCTCCTGTTCCTGTTGCTGGAGGGCCCACATCCTTGCATAGGCGCCTTCCTGGGCGAGCAGGGCGGTGTGGGTGCCCCGTTCCACCACCTGGCCCTGATCCAGCACCAGAATCTGGTCAGCATTCATGATGGTGGACAGCCGGTGGGCGATGATGAGGGTGGTGCGCCCCCGGGCTGCCGCTTCAAGCTGGGCCTGGATCGCCTTTTCGGTGCGGGAGTCGAGGGCCGAGGTGGCTTCATCGAAGATCAGAATGTCCGGGTTCTTGAGCAGGGCCCGGGCGATGGCCACTCGCTGTTTTTCGCCCCCCGAGAGCTTGAGCCCGCGCTCGCCCACCCGGGTCTCCCAGCCTTCGGGCAGGCGAGCGATGAAGTCTTCCAGCTGGGCGGCCCGGGCGGCGGCTTCCACCTCTTCCCGGCGGGCCTCGGGGCGACCGTACTGGATGTTGTAGAACAGGGTGTCGTTGAACAGTACGGTATCCTGGGGCACGATCCCGATGGCGCCCCGCAGGCTGGCCTGGGTGTAGCTGCGCACATCGGCGCCGCCCACCTGAATCTCGCCGCCACCCACGTCGTAAAACCGGAACAGCAGCCGGGCGAGGGTGGATTTGCCCGAGCCCGAATGGCCCACCACCGCCAGGGTCTGGCCCGCCGGGATGGTGAAGTTCACCTGATGCAGGATGGGGCGGGCCGGATCGTAAGCAAAATCCACCCCGGCAAACGCCACCGCCTGGGGCCCCCGGGGGAGTTCTCGGGCGTCGGGCCGGTCGGCCACCTCGCAGGCGGTGCCCATCAGCCCGAACATGCGCTCGATGTCGGTCAGGGCCTGGCGGATTTCCCGGTACAGCACCCCCAGGAAGTTGAGGGGCATGTAAAGCTGGATCAAAAAGGCATTCACCAGCACCAGATCGCCCAGGGTCATGCGGCCCTCGCTCACCCCTACGGCGGCGCGCCACATCATGGCCGTCACGCCGCAGGCAATGATCGCCGCCTGGCCCATGTTGAGGTAGGAAAGGGATTTCTGATTGCGGATCTGGGCCTCGCCCCAGCGCTGCAGGTCGGCATCGTAGCGGCGGGATTCAAAGCCCTCGTTGTTGAAGTATTTGACCGTTTCGAAGTTGATCAGGCTGTCGATGGCCCGGCTGTTGGCCGCCGAATCCAGCTCGTTGGCCCGGCGCCGCAGGGCCATGCGCCAGTGGGTGACGCGGAAGGTGTAGAACACGTACAAGCTCAGGGTGGCCAGGGTGATCAGCGCAAACTCGGGGGTATAGCGGTAGAGCAGCACCCCCACCACCAGGCTGATCTCGATCAGGGTGGGCAGGATGGAGTAGAGGGTGTAGCTGATCAGGGAGCCAATCGCCCGGGTGCCGCGCTCGATGTCCCGGGTCAGGCCGCCGGTCTGGCGTTCCAGGTGAAAGCGTAAGGACAAGGCATGCAGGTGGCCGAACACCTGGAGCGAGATGCGCCGCACCGCCTCCTGGGAAACTCGGGCGAAGATGATCTCGCGCAGCTCCGTGAGCATCGAGGTGGAGAAACGCAGGGCCCCGTAGGCGCCCAGCAGCGCGGCGGGCACCACGATCACCGCCTGCTGGCGGGAGATGTCCATCCCATCAACGATGCCCTTGAACACCAGGGGCACCGTCACGTTGGCAAATTTGGCGCCTACCAGGCAAGCCAGGGCGAGCAGTACCCGCCCGCGCCAGGCCCACAGATAGGGGATGAGCTGGCGGATGGTCTGCCAGTCGTGGCGTTCACCGGTGCTGGGGGGCGGCGGGAGAGAGGAGCTGCGGCGCATGATGGTCTGGGGGG
>JAJTBM010000605.1 GCA_021286885.1 Rhodocyclales bacterium | reverse complement strand
TGCAACAAGCTGTGGAACGCCACCCGCTTCGTGCTGATGAACGTCCAGGGCCACGCACTGGGCCTCGACACGCCGGAGGCCGCCTGCGGCGGGAGCGCCCCCTTCGAGCTATCGTTTGTGGATCGCTGGATCATCAGCCGCCTGCAACGGGTTGAACAAGAAGTGGCTGACTACTTCGAAGACTACCGCTTCGACCTGGTTTCCAAGGCCATCTACGAGTTCATCTGGGACGAGTACTGCGACTGGTATCTGGAACTGGCCAAGGTGCAGATCAACACCGGCACCCCAGCCCAGCAGCTGGGTACCCGCCGCACCCTGATCCGCGTGCTGGAAACCATCCTGCGCCTGGCACACCCGCTGGTGCCCTTCATCACCGAAGAGCTGTGGCAGACCGTCGCCCCCCTGGCTGGCCGCAAGGACACTGACAGCCTGTGCCTGGCCCGCTACCCGCAGGCCGTGGCCGAGCGCATTGATGCCGCAAGCGAAGCCCGGGTGGCCGAGCTCAAGGGCCTGATCTACGCCTGCCGCAACCTGCGCGGCGAGATGAACATCTCCCCAGCCCAGCGCCTGCCCCTGGTGGCGGCGGGTGATGCAGCCCTGCTCCAACAGTTCTCCGCCTACATCGCCGGCCTCGCCAAGCTGTCTGAAGTGCAGGTGGTGGCCGAGATCGGCAGCGACGAACTGGCACCGGTGGCCATCGTGGGTGAAACCCGCCTGATGCTGAAGGTGGAAATCGACGTGGCCGCCGAACGGGAGCGTATCGCCAAGGAAATCGCCCGCCTCGAAAACGAAGTGACCAAGGCCCAGGCCAAGCTCGGCAACGAAAGCTTCGTCGCCCGCGCCCCGGCCGCCGTGGTGGCCCAGGAGCAAGAACGCCTGGCCAACTTCAGCGCCACCCTGGAAAAGCTGCGCCCGCAGCTGGAGAAGCTTCAGGCCGCCTGAAGCGTGTGAACCGCCTCCCCCTCAGCACACCGAGGGGCTGATGAGGCGGCCCTGCTCCCCACGAAAAATCCCCCGTACCCAAATGGGCACGGGGGATTTTTTTTCAATCTGCAGGCGTAGAGGCGTGTAATCGCTCAAGAAACGGCGCGCCGCCTCAAACGCAGATCAAGGGGTACACAGACGGCCCACCACCGGAGCATGCTGGCCGACGCTATAGCCCAACACCACCAGGGTACCCGTGGCCCCTGCCAGCATGCCCTGACCATCGGTGCCCACGATGGCGATCTGCTCAGTCACGCCCACCGGGGTGATGGAGCCATCAGGATTGACCTTGGGCTGAATCGTGATCACGTCGCTGGTGTAGAGCGTAGTTTTGCGATGTCCGCTCCCAATGACGATTGCAGAGCGTGCGGTCTGGACAATCTGACGCGGAATCGGAGTCACGGCATTGACGGGCAAGACTGCGGGTGTGGCGGTCACTTTGCCATCCACCCCCATCAGCGGGTCATTGGTAACACCGGCATAGCCCGTACCTGTGGGGAAGCCCAGCACGTTCAGGGTGGTGCTGTAGCACTCCCCCGTCAGGCCGG
>JAJTBM010000068.1 GCA_021286885.1 Rhodocyclales bacterium | reverse complement strand
CCCGTCTTCCGCAATCATGCGGGCGGCGAGGGCAGCGATTTCCCGGCGCAGGGGGCTGCGCGGGACAGCAGCAGGACGCGGCATGGGCGGTCTGGGCTCCCCGTCGATTAGAATGGATCCCATTCTACACAGGACTGTTGCGGCACTGTGTCTGCCGCAACGGGCAGTATTCTAACCGCCGGCAAGTTGCATGCATATTCACATCCTGGGCATCTGTGGCACCTTCATGGGGGGCGTGGCGCAGCTGGCTCGCGCCGCCGGGCACCGTGTCACCGGCTGCGATGCCAACGTCTATCCCCCCATGAGCACCCAGCTCGAAGAGCAGGGCATCCGCCTGACCGAAGGCTACGGGGTGGAGCAACTGGCGCTCAAGCCCGACGTGTTTGTGGTCGGCAACGCCATTTCCCGGGGCAACCCGCTGCTTGAGGCGATTCTGGACCAGGGCCTGCCCTATGTTTCTGGCCCCCAGTGGCTGGCCGAGAACGTACTCCAGGGCCGCTGGGTACTGGCCGTGGCCGGCACCCACGGCAAGACCACCACCACCTCGCTACTCGCCTGGATTCTGGAAGATGCGGGCCTCAAGCCCGGTTTTCTGGTGGGCGGGGTGCCGAAAAACTTCGGCCTCTCGGCCCGGCTGGGCGAAACCCCGTTCTTCGTGATCGAAGCCGACGAGTACGACACCGCCTTCTGCGACAAGCGCTCCAAGTTTGTCCATTACCGGCCTCGCACCGTGATCCTCAACAACCTGGAGTTCGATCACGCCGACATCTTTGCCGACCTGGGCGCCATCGAAACCCAGTTCCACCACCTGGTGCGCACCGTGCCGCGCCTGGGGCGCATCGTCGCGAATGGGGCCGAGCCTGCCCTGGAGCGCGTGCTGGCCCGGGGCTGCTGGTCGGAGCTGGAATGGTTCAATGATGCAGCCGACTGGTCGGTGGCCGAAGGCAGTACCGAGAACGAAGTGGTGGTGCGCCACCAGGGCAAGGAAATCGGACGCCGCTGCCTGCCCCTGTCGGGCCGTCACAACCGGGCCAATGCGCTCGCCGCCATCGCCGCCGCCCGCCATGTGGGGATCACCCCCGACGTGGCGCTGGATGCGCTCACCCGGTTTGAAGGGGTCAAGCGCCGGCTGGAGCTGCGCGGCACCTGCAACGGGATCGCGGTGTACGACGACTTCGCCCACCATCCCACCGCCATCACCCTCACCATCGAGGGCATGCGCCGTCAGGTGGGCGATGCACGCATTCTGGCCGTGCTGGAGCCGCGTTCAAACACGATGAAACTGGGGGTCATGAAAGATCAGCTCCCGGCCAGCCTGACCCAGGCCGACGAGGTGTTCTGCTATGGGGCCCAACTGGGGTGGGATGCGGCGGGAGCCTTGGCACCGCTGGGCGAGAAAGCCCGGGTGATGGATGATCTGGGAGAAATGGTTGCGGCCATCGTGGCCGAAGCCCGCCCGGGGGATCACATCCTGGTGATGAGCAACGGGGGCTTCGGCGGCATCCATCAAAAGCTGTTGGATGCATTGGCAGGGCAGGCCCTGGCAGGGTGAGCAGTTGGGGCGTGCAGTATGCTGCACGCCCGCTGCTTCTTGGTGCTCATGGGCTTGGCGTCTCCTCCAGCCCTGTCTGCGTCTTTTGACGCAGATCAAATTCTGAAACGGAGTGTAGCATCCTGAAACAATTTTGCAGTGCACTTTCTGCTTCAGCAAGCCTTTGAAAAACAAAGGAATTAAAAATGAATTCGATGTTGCGGTGCATCACGCTGGGTTTTGCACTGATTTGGGGCCTTACCGCCTGCTCGCCGGGCGACAGTGCCAGCGTCAAACAATCGTTTAATGCAAATGATATATCCGGCGCCAATTATGGCAAGGGATTTATGCTGAAAGATATCCACGGCCAGCCCCGCAGCCTTGCAGACTATCGGGGCAAGGTGGTCAGCCTGTTCTTTGGCTACACCCAGTGCCCGGACGTGTGCCCCACCAACCTGCTCGGTATGGCCCAGGTCATGAAGCTGCTGGGGCCCGATGCCGACCGGGTGCAGGTGCTGTTCGCCACCATCGATCCGGAGCGGGACACCCCCGAACTGCTGGCCCAGTACGTACCCGCCTTTGACCCGCGCTTTGTGGGCCTCTACGGCACCGCCGAAGAAACCCGCCAGGTCGCCCAGGAATTCAAAGAAGCAGGGCAGCGGCCCCCACTACACGGTGGACCACACCACCGGCACCTACGTGTTCGACCCGGAAGGCCGGCTACGCCTCTACGTGGCCCACAACACCAAGCCCGAGTTGATCGCCGAGGATATTCGGCGTTTGCTGAAGCCTGCCCAGTAAAGCGCTTGGGCGCTGGATGCCGGCGCAAGGTGTAATGGAGAGCCTGACAAAAGGCTTGAAATGGTTCCATTTTTTGATACCGTTAATCCATGAACGCCACGCACCGCAAAACCCTGATAGCCATCTTTACAGATCCGGTTTCCAAGGCGCTGGAGTGGCGACGCATCGAGCTGCTGTTTGTGGCGCTTGGCTGCCAAGTCATTGAGGGGAACGGATCCCGGGTACGGTTTGAGAAAGCGGGCGTTATTGCCACGTTTCACCGACCCCATCCGGCCAAGGAGGCCAAGCCCTATCAAGTGCGCGATGCACGGCAATTTCTGGAAAACCTGGGAGTAAGACCATGAATACGATGACGCACAAAGGCTATGCGGCGCGTGTGGAATACAGCGAGGAAGACGGGTGCTTCGTCGGCCACGTCGCGGGCATTCGCGACGTGATCGGCTTTCACGGGGAAAGCGTTGCAGAGCTACGGGCAGCCTTTGAAGAGGCGGTGGATGATTACCTCGAAACCTGCAAAAAGCTGAATCAGGCGCCGCAACATCCGTACTCTGGGCAGTTTCGGCTCCGCTTGGCGCCTGAACTGCATGCCCGTGCTGCGATGGTGGCGCAGGCCAAGGGTAAGAGCCTGAACGCCTGGGTTTCGGACGCCATAGAAAGAAGCATTGCAGCGGGGTGATGCGCGGCGTGAGTCACATCCCAGTGTCGCGCCCCACAAACTAAAACGGCAGACCCGCAAGTCTGCCGTTTTGTTGTGGGGCGACCGCTCAAGCGGCTTATCTCGTTACACCATCGGGGCCAGGTAGGTGCGCATTTTCTGCATGGCCTTGGCTTCGATCTGGCGGATGCGTTCGGCGGAGACGCCGTATTCGGCGGCCAGTTCGTGCAGGGTGGCGGCGTCGCCGTCGGTCAGCCAGCGGCGCTGGACAATGGCGCGGCTGCGCTCGTCCAGGCTGGCCAGCGCCGTGTGCAGGCCTTCATCGTGGAGGCGGGCGCGCTCTTTGCGGGCCAGCACTTCGGAAGGCTCGGCGTGGGGGTCGGCCAGATAGGCGATGGGGGCGAAGCGGTCGTCCTCGTCGTCGCCGTGGGATTCGAGGGCGATATCCTGGCCCGAGAGCCGGGTTTCCATCTCGCGCACTTCTTCGGGCTTCACGCCCAGGTGTTCGGCAACGATGTTCACATCTTCGCCCTGCAGGGTGCCCCGGTCGCCCTTGAGGCTGCGCAGGTTGAAGAACAGCTTGCGCTGGGCCTTGGTGGTGGCGATCTTCACCAGACGCCAGTTGCGCACGATGTATTCGTGGATCTCGGCCTTGATCCAGTGGATCGCAAACGACACCAGGCGCACGCCCCGATCCGGGTCGAAGCGCTTGACGGCCTTCATCAGGCCGATGTTGCCTTCCTGGATCAGGTCGGAATGGGGAAGACCGTAGCCCAGATAACCCCGGGCAATCGCGACCACCAGACGCAAGTGGGAAAGCACCAGCTTACGGGCCGCTTCCAGGTTCTCGTGATCCCGGAAATCTCGGGCGAGTTCGGATTCTTCCTGCTCGCTCAGCATCGGGATGCGGTTAACCGTCTGGATGTACTGATCCAGGCTGCCAACAGCAGAGGGGACGGGAAACGACAAGGTTTGGGACATCTATCTAACCTCCTTGGCGGAAAGTTTAGCACTCCCGTCCTCGGAGTGCTAAAGCCCGGCAGAGTTCCCGCCAGTCATACGTGTGAATTATGTATGCAAGTGTTTCATCGGGGGGCGCACGCGGCCTTGCGCTGGCGCAGTTTTGCCCTTACCCCAGACGCCGGTAGGTGCGCAGCACCACATGGGCCCCCAGCGTGAGCTGGGTCAGGGCGGCGGCCCGGGCCCGGCCTTCGGGGCTGGTGCGGTAGAGGTGGGGCGTCATGCACAGCAGATCGGCGATCAGGGCCTGGCTGTCGAGATTTACCGCGTGCTGCTGTTCCTCGCAGCTTTCCAGGGCGAAGCCGGCGGGGGGGGTATCGTCCCGGGGGCGCTCTTCCTTGAGGCGTGGGTAGATGATTTCCCGCAAGGCCCGCAGGTGTTCGGGGCCCGCATCCAGCTGGATCAGCAGCCCGCCGGGTTTCAGCACCCGGGCAAACTCGGGATACACCGGAAAGCCGAACATGCACAGCACCCGGTCCAGGGTGGCGTTGTGTACCGGCAGTCGGGCATTGCTGCCCACCACCCAGGTGCCGCGCTTTTCCCGCTTGGCGGCGGCCTGCACCGCCCATTTGGAGATGTCCAGCCCCAGGAGCGCCAGGGGCTGGCCCCGCTGTTCGGCGGCGTGGGTGAGTTGGCGCAGGTAATAGCCTTCCCCGCAGCCCGCGTCCAGGCAGGCCAGGGGGGCGGTGCTGGCGGGGGCGATGCCTGCCAGGGTCGCCCGGCTCACCAGATCGGCGATGGGGGCATACACGCTGGTTTCCAGAAAACGCCGGCGGGCGGCCACCATTTCTTTGCTGTCGCCCGGATCTTTGGAGCGTTTTTGCTGTACGGGCAGCAGATGCACATAGCCCTGGCTTGCCCGGTCAAAACTGTGGCCAGAGGCGCAGCACAGGCCGCCCGCCGTGGGCTGGAGCGGCTGCCCGTCCAGGGGGCAGGCGAGGGCATCGAAGGGGGTAATCATGGGCAGGGTGGGGCAGGGCGGGTGCAGATTCAAGGGGCGGATTCTACCGGCAGGCCGACCAAAAATTTAAAAGCTCATACCTATAAGTTCAGCAGCTTTCTGTATTTGGGATGTGTTCAGGGGGGATTTAGCATTTTTCCACCCCATAAAAATATGCGCAGCTGCCTCAAGCCTGCAGCCCTCCCAGAAAGCCTCTCCCATGCAAAGAAGAACTGCCCTCCGTTTTTTGTCCGTACTGGCTCTGGCAGGCCAGACCGGCTTTGCCCGGGCCGAAGTCAGTGAAGTCCGGATTGCCCAGCAATATGGCATCAGCTATCTGCCCCTGATGTGGATGGAGCAGAACAAGCTGCTCGAAAAGCACGCCGCCGCCCGGGGCCTGGGCCCCATCCGGGTGAGCTGGGCCAAGTTTGCCGGTGGCAGCGTGATGAACGACGCGCTGCTCTCGGGCAGCCTGGACTTTGCCTCGGCGGGCGTGGCGCCGGCAGTCACCCTCTGGGCCAAGACCCGGGGCACGCCGCTGGAAGTGCGGCTGGTGAGCGCCCTGAGCGCGATGCCCATGTATCTGAATACCCGCAATCCCAACGTGAAGAGCATTCGCGACTTCACCGAGAAGGACAAGATCGCGCTGCCGGCGGTCAAGGTTTCGATCCAGGCCGTCACCCTGCAGATGGCCGCCGAAAAGGTGTTTGGTGAAGGCCAGCACGGGCGCCTGGATGCCTACACCGTCACCCTGGCCCACCCGGACGCCCAGGCCGCATTGCTGTCGGGCACCAGCGAGGTGACGGCCCATTTCTCGTCGCCGCCCTTCCAGTATCAGCAGCTGGAAAAGCCCGGCATCCATACCGTGCTCAATTCCTACGATGTGCTCGGCGGCCCATCCACCCAAAACGTGGTGTATACAACCGCCCGCTTCCGGGAAGCCAATCCCAAGGTGTATCAGGCCTTCCAGGCCGCCCTGGATGAGGCAGTGACTGCCATCAGCAAGGACAAGAAGGCCGCCGCCGAGTTTTACCTCCGGGTGTCCCGGGACAAGGACACGGTGCAGGACATCCTGGCCATGCTCAATGATCCCCAGGTGGATTTTTCTCCGGTCCCCAAGAACACCACCAAATACGCCAACTTCCTCAATAAGGTGGGTGCCATCAAGCAGAAGCCGGCGAGCTGGAAAGACCTGTTCTTCCCCGAAATCCACGCGCAGCCCGGGAGCTGAGCATGAGCGAACCCCTGCTTGACGTGCGCAACGTCACCCTGCGCTACAAGACCCGGGAGCGGCTGGTCACGGCCACCCATCAGGTCAGCTTCCAGGTTCATGCGGGCGACCGCTTCATCCTGCTGGGCCCCTCCGGCTGCGGTAAGTCCACCCTGCTCAAGGCGGTGGGCGGCTATCTGAAGCCCGCTGCCGGGCAGATCCGGCTCCACGGCAGCCCCATCGCGGCCCCGGGGCCGGATCGGATGATGGTGTTTCAGGAGTTCGACCAGCTCCTGCCCTGGAAAACCGTGCGCGAGAACGTGGTGTTTGCGCTGGAAGCCAGTGGCCGGCTCAAGGGCCGCGCCGCCGACGAAAAAGCCCGCCATTACATCGACAAGGTGGGCCTGACCCGCTTTGCCGACAGCCATCCCCACACCCTCTCGGGCGGGATGAAGCAGCGCGTGGCGATTGCCCGGGGCATGGCCATGGAGCCGGACATCCTGCTGATGGACGAGCCCTTCGCCGCCCTGGACGCCCTCACCCGCCAGCAGATGCAGGACGAACTGCTGCGCCTGTGGGAGGACACCCGCTTCACGGTGCTGTTTGTCACCCACTCGATCAGCGAGGCGATCCGCCTGGGCAACCGCATCCTGCTGCTCTCCGCCCACCCGGGCCAGGTGCGCGAGCTGCTCGAAAGCGACGGCATCGACCGGCCCGACGCCCACGGCGAGCTGCTCAGTGCGCGCATCCACCGCCAGCTGTTTGCCGCGGATGCCCCGTCCCACCCCGCTGCCGAGGAGGCCCGCCATGTTGCCTGAAGCCGTTTCCATTTCCCTGCCGGGCCAGCCGGCCCCCGTGGGCAGTGCCGAGGCCGATGCAGTCGAGCGCCCCCTCAGCCTCATGGAAAAGCTCTACAACATCGGCGCCCTGCGCAAGGCCCTGGTGCTGCTCGCCCTGGCGGGCGTGTGGCAGGCCTACGCGCTCCATCTGGGCAATCCGCTGCTCTTCCCCAGCTTCACCGAGACCCTCGCGGCGCTGGTGGACGGCGTGCGCTCCGGCGTGTTGCCCCAGCGGGCGCTGGCGTCCATTGAGGTGCTGCTGCTGGGCTACGCGGGCGGGATTGTGCTCGCTGCCCTCGGGACGGCGCTGGCCATCGGTTCGCGCATCGGCAACGATGTGCTCGAAACCCTCACCGCCATGTTCAACCCGCTGCCCGCCATCGCGCTGCTGCCCCTGGCCCTGCTGTGGTTCGGGCTGGGGCAGGGGAGTCTGATCTTCGTGCTGGTGCATTCGGTGCTGTGGCCGGTGGCGCTCAGTACCCACAGCGGTTTCAAGGGCGTCTCCAACACCCTGCGCATGGTGGGGCGCAACTACGGCCTCTCGGGCCTGCGCTACGTAACGGCGATCCTGATCCCGGCGGCCTTCCCCTCAATTCTGGCGGGGCTCAAGAACGGCTGGGCCTTCGCCTGGCGCACCCTGATTGCCGCCGAGCTGGTGTTTGGCGTCAGCTCCGGTGCGGGCGGGCTGGGCTGGTTCATCTACGAGAACAAGAACCAGCTGGAGATCCCCGCCGTGTTTTCGGGGCTGCTCACCGTGATCCTGATCGGGCTGGCGGTGGAGAACCTGGTGTTCCGCACCCTCGAAGCCCGCACCGTCCACCGCTGGGGCATGCACGCCTGAGGCTGGCTCCTGATTTTGCTGCGTGTTGATCCCCGGGGCGTTCAACGCCTTCTCCCCCCTCCCCACGCCCCGGTCTGTGCTTCTGGAAGATCTGGAATTCAATCATGAGTTTCTACCGCGATTACAACGACAAGCTCTCCCTGGAAAACTGGAACGCCCGTCGCCGTTCCAGCTACGAAACGATCCGCGTCACCCCCCTCTCGCCGGCCCTCGGGGCCGAGGTGGACGGGGTGGATCTGCGCACCGCGCTGCATCCCCAGCAGGTGGCCGAGATCCAGCGCGCCCGCGCCGAAAACCTGGTGCTGGTGTTCCGCAACCAGCCGGTGAGTACCGAGCAGCACAAGCGCTTCGGCCAGCTGTTTGGCCGGCTCCACTGCCACGTCAGCGCCGGCAAGCGCGCCCCCGGCGGCGACCCGGAAGTGCTCGCCTGGAAAACCACCCAGGCCAGCCGCTTCACCGCCGGCGAGGCCTGGCACAGCGATGTGTCCTGCGACCCGGAGCCCATCACCACCTCCATCCTGCACCTCACCCGGCTGCCTGAAATTGGCGGGGGCGACACCGCCTTCGCCAACATGTATCTGGCCTACGAGTCCCTGTCGGACAGCTTCAAACAATTCATCGACGGCCTCACCGCCGTGCACTCGGGCCAGGAAGGCTGGACCAACGGCTATGGCGATGCCCCAGCCCCGGGCACCACATTTACCGCCACCGAACACCCCGTGGTGGCGCGCCACCCGGTGACCGGGCGCAAGTTCCTGTTTGTGAACCGGGCCTTCACCTCCCACATTCCCCAGCTCACCCGGGCCGAGAGCCAGGCCGTGCTGGAGGTTTTGTACCGCCACGTGGAAACCAACCTGGGCTTCCAGACCCGCATCCACTGGACGCCGGATACCCTCGTGTTGTGGGACAACTGGGCGGTTCAGCACCAAGCCATCTGGGATTACTATCCCTACGAGCGTTGGGGGGAGCGGATTTCTGCGATCTCCGGCGCACGCCCGCAACAGTAAAAACCTGCCGCCGGTGCCCCCGCGCCGGCGGATGCAGCCAAGGACAACCATGACCGTATTGATTACCGGCGCCTCTGCCGGCTTTGGCGCTGCCATTGCCCGTGCCTTCGTGAAAGGCGGCCACCGGGTGGTGGCCACCGCCCGCCGCCTGGATCGCCTCAAGGCCCTGGCCGACGAGCTGGGCGACGCCCTCCTGCCCTTTGAACTGGACGTGCGCGACCGGGATGCCGTCGCCGCGCTGCCCGGCGCCTTGCCCGCCGCGTTTGCCGAGATCGACATTCTGGTGAACAACGCCGGCCTCGCCCTGGGCCTGGAGCCCGCCCACAGCGCCAGCCTGGACGACTGGCAAACCATGATAGACACCAACTGCAGCGGCCTCGTGCAGGTAACCCGTGCCCTGCTGCCCGGCATGGTGGCGCGCAACCGGGGGCACATCTTCAACCTGGGCTCCACTGCCGGCAGCTGGCCTTACCCGGGTGCCAACGTGTATGGCGCCACCAAGGCCTTCGTGCGCCAGTTCAGCCTCAATCTGCGTGCCGATCTGGCCGGCACCGCCCTGCGCGTGACCGACATCGAGCCCGGCCTGTGCGGCGGCACCGAGTTCTCCAACGTGCGCTTCCACGGCGACGATGCCAAGGCGGCGGATGTATACAAGAACGTCCAGCCCCTCACCGCCGAAGACATTGCCGATACCGTGTTCTGGATCGCCTCCCGCCCGGCCCACGTCAACATCAACACCATCGAGCTGATGCCGGTGGCCCAGGCGTTTGCCGGGCTTTCGGTGCATCGGGGCTGATGCTGCCGGCGTATGCCCGCCGGTGTGCGGGCATACGTCACATAGTGTTTCTGCAACAGAGGCTTAGACCATACGGCTCGGTGCCTTTATCATCTTGCCCGTTCCGTCCTGTGTGTCTCCCATGTCTGCCCCTGCTGCACCCGCGTCCGAAGTTTCTTCCTTTCCCCGTATTCCTGCCCTGGATGGCTTGCGCGCCCTCGCGGTGGGGGCGGTGATTGGCTACCACTGCGGGGTGCCGTCTTTGAGGCGGGCTTTTTGGGGGTGGATGTGTTTTTCGCCCTGTCGGGCTTCCTTATCAGCGGGCTGCTGCTGCGGGAGTTTGAAACCCGGGGGCAGGTGGGCTTTGCCGGCTTCTACCTGCGCCGGGCCCTGCGCCTGCTGCCCGCCGTGCTGGGGCTCCTGGGGGTGGCTGCCTGGGTAACGCCCTGGCTGCTCCCCGAGGCGCTCCCCCGGCTGGTGCACGACATGCCCGCCGCCGCTTTTTATCTGGCCAACTGGAGCCAGATCTACGCGGGCCAATCCTATTTCGAGCGCTTCGGCGCGCCGCCCCTGCTCCAGCATTTGTGGTCGCTGGCGGTGGAGGAACAGTTTTACATCCTGTGGCCCGTGCTCTTTGTGGGCGCCCTGCGGGCCGGAGGCCGGGGGCTGGCCGCCGGGCTGGCCCTGGCCGGGGCGCTGCTGTCTTCGGGCTGGATGGCCTGGGTGTATCAGTTTGTGGTGGATGGGGGCGACCCGAGCCGTGCCTATCTGGGCTCCGATACCCACCTGATGGGCCTCCTGAGCGGTGCCGCCCTGGCCTGTCTCTGGCGCCCCGGCCAGGTCGCCCCCGCCCCCTGGCTGCGCGGGCTACTGCGGGCCGGCGGGCTGCTGGGCCTGGGGGGGCTGGCGGCCCTCATGCTGGGCCTC
>JAJTBM010000067.1 GCA_021286885.1 Rhodocyclales bacterium | reverse complement strand
TCAACCTGCCCGACGGTGAAAAGGTGATGCTATACGGCACCCCCGGGCAAGAGCGCTTCAGCTTCATGTGGGAAATCCTGTCTGAGGGCGGAATCGGTCTGGTACTGCTGATCAACAACAGCAACCCCGACCCCCTGGGTGATCTGGAGGTGTACATGAACGCCTTCAAGAACTTCATCAAGGATACCGCCGTCGTGATTGGCGTGACCCACGCCGACCGGGTACGCTTCCCTGATCTGGATGCCTACCGCCAGAAGCTGGCCACCCTCGATTACTCGCCTACGCCTGCCATTTTTCAGGTGGATGCGCGCAGCAAGGAGGATGTGTCCATGCTGGTCAAGGCCCTGCTCTACACCCTGAACCCCGGACTGGTTGATGCTTGAGATTGTTCCCGGCTCCTACCTCACGGTAACGCCCTACGGCGCGTGGCATGCCATTGCCCGCGCCGACGAAAACGCCGAACGGCGCGCCCTTCTGTCGATCATGCACGAGGCCAGCAGCCCCCTGCTGAGCGCCGCCCAGGCCCGCACCTGGACTGCCTGTGATAACGATGAAGCCGCCCTGGATGTGCTGCTGCGGCTTCAGGAGAAGGCCTGCCTCGAAGCCTGGCCCGAGCCCCGCCCCGCCCCCAGCGGCACCCTGGAAGAAACCCTGCCCGCCCTGCTGGCCGGGCTGAGTGACACCCATCAGGCGGTTCTCGCCGACAGCATGGGCTTCTGCCTTGCCAGTGCCGGCTACGCCACCGACACCGCCGAAGCCCTGGCTGCCCTCAGCCAGCTGGGCGACCACCTGCTGGATGGCTGGGGCAACGTGGATGCAGCCGGGATCAGCGGGCTCAGTTTCTGGCCCATGCACATCGGCAAGACCCGGCTGGCCCTCACCGTGAGCGGGCGCCCGCGCTTTAACCAGCGGGCCTTTGCCGACTTGGTCTGGACCCTCTGCGTGCGTTACGGCGAGCTGTAAGGCGCAGCCCCCCGGGGCTCCTGCTATGATGCGGGCCGTTCCATCCTGGCCCAGCCCGCATCATGAGCACCCCATCCACGCCCGCCACCACTCCGAACACCGAAAGCCCCCTCACCCACTTCGACGCCCAGGGCCAGGCCCATATGGTGGACGTGGGCGCCAAGTCCGAAACCCGCCGGGTCGCCCGGGCCGAGGGCCGGATCCGCATGCTGCCCGCCACCCTGGCCCACATCCAGAGCGGCAATAATAAAAAGGGCGACGTGCTCGGCATCGCCCGCATCGCCGCCATCATGGGGGCCAAGCGCACCGCCGACCTGATCCCCCTGTGCCACCCCATCCCCCTCACCCGGGTTGCGGTCGAATTCAGCATCGAAACCCCCGACGGGGTGCGCTGCACCGCCACCGCCGAAACCGTGGGCCGCACCGGGGTCGAAATGGAAGCCCTCACCGCCGTGCAGGTGGGCCTGCTGACTATTTACGACATGTGTAAAGCCGTAGACAAAGGCATGGTGATGGAAGGCGTGCGCCTGCTCGAAAAGGAGGGCGGCAAATCCGGCCACTGGCGGGCTGAGCCGTAAGCCCCCATCCCGGCACCACGTTTTTTCTGTCCACGCCCAAGGAAGAAAACCCATGAGCTCCGTCGAACGCACCTACCGTTTCAGCGACACAGACCTGACCCAGATTGTTGAAGAAGCCGCCATTTACATGTGCGCCTGCCCGGGCCAGGTGGCGAGCGAGATTCGTCAGCTACGCGACCTGATTCACTATCAACAGCGCTGCATCCACTCGGGCGAAACCTCCGTGCGGGTGCATGAAATCATCGAAGCCGCCAGCTGGCAGGCCCACGCCCACATGGAGGCCTGCCTCGAAGACGTGCTCGCCCTGGAAGGCTGGGACCGGGCCACCCTGCGCATGCCCGAAGGCCTGCGCCAGCTGCGCGACGAGCTTATCGACAAGGGGCTCTGAGCGCCACCGCGCCAAGCCCCCACCCCAAACACTCCCAGCCCGATCCATGCACGCACCGGCTCCCATGCCTACGCCAGCCAGCCTCAAACGCCGCCAGATGCTGCAAGGCCTGCTGCTAGGGTTTGCCTTGCCCACCGGGCTGGGCCTGCTGCGCCCCGGGCGGAGCTGGGCCGCCCCCCTGGCCGACCCGTTCGCGGCGCGCAGTCTTGAAACGCTGCTGGCCCTCCTGCATGCCCCTGCGAGCCCCTACGCCCCCGAGGGCGGGCTCCTGCTCCAGGCGCCGGAGCTGGCCGAAAACGGCGCCTCGGTGCCCATCCAGCTAGAAAGCCTGCTGCCCGACACCCGGGAGCTGGTGCTGATCGCCGAGCACAACCCCTACCCGCTCACCCTGCGCGCCCGCTTCGGGCCCGGCACCCGCCCCCGACTGCATACCCGTTTGCGTCTGGCCGAAAGCACCCGGCTGCGGGTAATCGCCTACACCGGTCAGGGCGTATTCACCCTGCTGCGCCCCATCAAGGTGATTGCCGGTGGCTGCGGCAACGAGGATTGACACCATGGACGACACCCACAAGCCACTGCGCGTGCGCGTGTTTGCCGACCCAGCCGGTGGCCACGAACTGCGCCTGCAACTCGACCACCCCTCCGAATCCGGCCTGCGGCGCGGGGCCGACGGGGCCCTGGTCCCTGCCCTCTACATTGCCCAGCTGGACATCCTGCTCGAAGGCCAGCCGGCCCTCAACCTCAGCCTGGGCCCAGCCCTGGCGGATAAGCCCCTGTTCAGCGTGTTCCTGCCCCAAAGCCGGGCGGGTGCGGAGCTGGAAATCCGCTGGCGCAACAACCTGGGCGAAGGCGGCACGCACCTGCTGCGGATCTGAGCCCGCCCCCCGGCGGCCACGCCATGCCCATGCAGATGTGGTGAAGTACAACTGTCATCCAGCCGCACAAGACAGGGACCCGCCCCAGGGCTAGAATCAGCCCACCCTGGGGCTCTTGGGCCTGCGGGGCAATCCCATAACAGCCCAACGGCACACCAGGAGCCAGGAAACCGAACTCAAGCTGACCCTGAACCCTGCCGCCCTGGAACAACTGCGCGCCCATCCGGTGCTGGCCCGGGCGCCCCTGGTGGGCACCCCCGGGGTGCTGGAAAACACCTACTACGACACCCCCGAACTCCAGCTCAAGGGCCAGCGCATGGCCCTGCGCACCCGGCGCGATGGCGACCTGCTGCTCCAGACCGTCAAATGTGCCAGCGCCTCGGTGGGCGGCCTGAGCGCCCGGCCCGAATGGGAAAAGCCCTTTACCGGCGCCTTCGATTTCAGCGACGTGGATCAAGCCGGCGTGCGCCAGCTGCTGGACAAACTCAAGCCCGAGCTGGTGCCCGTATTCACCACCCACTTCGAGCGCAGCACCTGGGCCCTGGCGCCCACGCCGGGGGTACAGATCCTGCTGATGCTGGATCAGGGCAGCATCGCCACCCAGGGCCGCAGCCAGCCCCTGTGCGAGGTGGAGCTGGAGCTGGTGAGCGGCAACCCCCGGGATCTGTACGCCCTCGCCCTGCAACTGGCCCGGGATCTGCCCCTCCAGCCCGAAGATGTGCGCAAGGCCCAGCGGGGCTACCGCCTCTTCCTGGGCCAGGCCCCCAAATCCCAGCGCGCCCGCCCTTCCCGCCTCGAAGCAAACATGAGCCCGGTGGACGCCTTCCGCCAGATCGCGTTTGATTGCCTCGCCCAATGGCAGGGCAACGCCTCCGGCGCCCTGGAGAGCGAAGACCCGGAGTTCATCCACCAGCTGCGGGTTGCCCTGCGCCGGCTGCGCTCCGCCCTGGGCCTGTTCGAACCGGCCCTGCCCGCCGAGTTTGTGGAAGACTGGACCACCCAGGCCCGCACCCTGGCCGAAGAACTGGGCCACGCCCGGGATCTGGACGTAATGCTGGCCGAAATCCTCAACCCGGTGCTGGAATCGGGCTTGGCCGATCAGGGCTGCGAACGGCTGGCGGGCCTGATCCACGAAGCCCGGGAACGCGCCCGGGCCCGGGCGCTTCAAATCCTGCGCCAGGGGCGCCACGGCTACCCGATGCTGAAGCTCGCCGCCGAACTGCACACCCTGGACAGCGGCAACCTGGACAAATCCGCCAACCTTGCCACCTTTGCCCGGCTCCAGCTCAAGGAGTTGCGCAAGAAAGCCCGCAAGCGCCACGCCGCCGCCACCGGCCTGGAGGCCGAGCGCCTGCACGCGCTGCGGGTGAGCCTCAAGCGGCTGCGCTACGGCTTGGAGTTCCTGCTTCCCCTGATCCCCGAAAAGCCCAGCGTGCGCTACCTCAAGACCCTGGCCGAACATCAGGATGGGCTGGGCTGGCTCAATGACGAGGCCCAAGCCCGCGCCCAACTTCGGGCCTGGGCTGGCGACGACCCGGAGCTACGCAGCGGCGCAGCCTTTGTCGCGGGCTGGCACGCCCCGCACATGGCGCGGCTGCAAAGGGACATCCTCGGCCAGGTGGCAGAGGATCTGTGGAGCAAGGCCCCGTGGAGGCAAGGATGACGTCATCACACCGTAACACACTCGGCCCAGACTCCTGCCCTCTCAAGCGGAACAAGGACGAGCACAAGATGGATCTGCTGCTGTGGCGCCACGCCGAAGCCGTGGAAGGGCTGCCGGACAGCACCCGGGAACTCACCGAGCGGGGCCGCCGTCAGGCACGCAAGGTGGCCGAGTGGCTGGAGCAGCGTCGTCCCAAAAAGCTGCGCGTACTGGTGAGCCCCACCGTGCGCACCCGCCAGACCGCCGACGCCTTTACCACCGATTACGAGGTGATCCCCACCCTCGCCCCGGGCTGCAATATTGCCGACATCCTGGGCGCCTGCGGCTGGCCGGAAGCCGGGGGCGCGGTACTCATCGTGGGCCACCAACCTGAGCTGGGGCGCCTGGCCTCCCTGCTGCTCTCGGGCCAGGAGGCCGACTGGACCATCAAGAAGGGCGCCCTGTGGTGGTTTAGCAACCGGGTGCGGGAAGGCGAAACCCAAACCGTACTGCGCTGCGTGATGCCCGCCGACCTGGCCTGAACCTGCCCCCCGGCGGGGGCTGTGCAGGATATGGCCACCGGCTGCTCCAGCGCGGCACACGCTGCCCCACATGACAACACCCCGACGGATCGCTCCGCCGGGGTGTTGTTTTTGCTGCGTGCCGTACCAATCTGCCGGAGCAGGCCGGGCGCCGGAGCACCCGACCTGCCACCGGAGTGGATCAGACGGACATGGCCTTGACGTGCTGGATCACTTCGGCCACCGCCTGTTGGGCGGAACCGTAGAGCAGACGACAGTTGTCCTTGTAGAACAGGGCGTTCTCGATGCCCGAGTAGCCCGTCCCCTTGCCGCGCTTGACCACGATCACGTTCTGGGCCATGTCGGCGTTCAGGATGGGCATGCCGTAGATGGGGCTGGACTTGTCGGTCCGGGCGGACGGGTTCACCACGTCGTTCGCACCGATCACCAGGGCCACATCAGCCTGGGCGAAATCAGCGTTGATTTCTTCCAGATCGAGGATCTTCTCGTAGGGCACGCCGGCTTCGGCCAGCAGCACGTTCATGTGGCCCGGCATGCGGCCCGCCACCGGGTGGATGGCGAACAGCACCTCAACACCAGCCTCTTCGAGCAGCTCGGTCATTTCCCAGACCTTGTGCTGGGCCCCGGCCACCGCCATGCCGTAGCCCGGCACGATGATGACCTTGCTGGCGTAGCGCATCATCGCTGCTGCATCCATGGCGCCCACTTCCTTCTGTTCCCCTTCCACCGCTTCGCCACCACCGGCTGCAGCCATGGGGACGAACAGGATGTTGGAGATCGGACGGTTCATGGCCTTGGCCATGAGCTGGGTCAGCAGGGTACCGGCGGCACCGACCACGATACCGGCGATGATGAGGGCGGGAATGCCCATCACGAAGCCTTCAAAGCCCACGGCCAGGCCGGTGAAGGCGTTGAACAGGGAGATCACCACCGGCATGTCGGCCCCGCCAATCGGCAGGGTGATGATGGTGCCCAGGATCAGGGAGAGCACGAAGAACGCGCCCACCAGGGTCGGGTCGATGGCCGGGGCGGCGATGATCGCCAGACCCAAGCCCACGGTGGCCAGGGCCAGCACCACGTTGACCGCGTTCTGAGCGGGCAACCGGAAGGCCTTCCTCATGACCCCCTGGAGCTTGGCCCAGGCGACCACGGAGCCGGCAAACGACACCGCACCGATCAGCGCGCCAAGGGTGGCCAGCAGGGTCACGATGACGCCGTGCATTTCGCCCCGGGCGAACTCGACGGCGGCAATCGCCGCTGCCGCACCGCCGCCCATGCCGTTGTAGATGGCAACCATCTGGGGCATGTCGGTCATGGCGACCTTCTTGCCGGAGACCCAGGCCAGGGCGCCCCCCACCGCGATGGCGATGACCATCAGCGCAAAGTTGTTCATCCCCGGGGTCAGGAAGGTGACCACGGTGGCGAGCACCATGCCCACCCCGGCCCAGAGGATGCCCTTGCGGGCGGTGACCGGGGAACTCATCCCCTTCAGGCCCAGGATGAACAGCACTGCGGCTACGAAATAGCTCGCATCAATCAGCCACTTGAGCGCCATTATTTGCCCTCCTTGGACTTGAACATGGCGAGCATGCGCTCGGTGACCACGTAGCCGCCAGCCGCATTGGCCGCGCCCAGCAGCACCGCCACAAAGCCGATGGCCTGTTCGAGGGGGGTCACGGCTTCGCCCAGGGCGATCATGCCGCCCACCAGCACCACGCCGTGCACAAAGTTGGAGCCCGACATCAGCGGGGTGTGCAGGATCACCGGCACCCGGGAGATGACTTCATAGCCAGTGAAAGCCGCCAGCATGAAGATGTAGATTGCAACAAATCCGTCCATGAGTATGGTCCTCCGCGTCAGAGCCCGAGGGCCTGCTTGACACCGGCGTGGCGCAGCTCGCCGGCGTGGGTCAGACAGGCACCTGCCATCACTTCGTCTTCCCAGTCCAGGGCCAGAGCCCCGTCCTTGATGAAGGGCGAGATGAAGTTGAACAGGTTCTTGGCGTACATCTCGGAGGCATGGATGGGCATCCGGCTCGGGATGTGGGTCGGGCCGATCAGCAGCACGTCGCCGACCCAGGTTTTTTCGCCTGCCACGGTGCCGGCCACATTGCCGCCGGTTTCAGCGGCCATGTCCACCACCACAGAGCCCGGCTTCATGCGGGCCACCATCTCAGCCGACACGATCTGGGGCGCTTTTTTGCCCGGAATCGCAGCGGTGGTGATGAGGGCGTCGCACTCGGCGATGGCCTTGCCAAGCTTTTCAGCCTGCTGGCGCTTTTCCTCGTCAGTCAGCTCCCGGGCGTAGCCGCCGGCACCGGCCGCAGACACGCCGGTGTCAACAAACTTTGCACCCAGCGACTCAATCTGCTCCCGAGTTTCCGGTCGCACATCGTAGCCGTACACCATGGCACCCAGACGCTTGGCGGTGGCGATGGCCTGCAGGCCCGCCACGCCCGCACCGATTACCAGCACCTTGGCCGGACGAATGGTGCCAGCCGCGTAGGTCAGCATGGGGAAAAACTTGGGACAGTGATCCGCCGCGATCAGGGCGCACTCGTAGCCGGCCACGGCGGCCTGGCTGGAGAGCACGTCCATGCTCTGGGCCCGGGAGATCCGGGGCAGCAGCTCCAGGGCGAAACAGGTGATGTTCTTCTGACGCAGCACCTCGATCCGCTCCTTGCTGGACCAGGGCTGTTGCAGCCCCACCAGCACGGCGCCCGGCTTGAGCTGGGCCAGGGCTTCGAGCCCCAGGGGCTGCACCTGCAACACCACGTCGGCCTTGGCCAGCACGGCAGCCTGCTCGGCTGCCAGATCAGCGGCACCGTAATCTGCATCACGGTAATATGCCGCCTCGCCGGCCCCCGCCTGGAGCAGCAATGCCGCCCCAAGCCCTTGGTACTTCTTGGCTACATCCGGCACCAGCGCCACACGACGCTCGCCCGAAGTCAGCTCTTTGGTCACACCGATGACCAGAGGCATGGAACCTCCCTAGTAGGTAGTTAAAATTCCGTTTGCAGGAACAAAAAGCGCTCTGAACCTGCTTAAATCCTGTACAAGACCGGGGGTTAACCCCAATCTCAAGCAATTTCTGCACGTAAAACCAGTTCCAAAAGGGCTAAAAACCTCATTTTCGGGGCTGTTTTCGTGACTCACAGCAACAGTTGATAGCATGAAGCGCGCCAGACACCCCCGGAAGTCGGGTTTACCCCCAGGAACCCTAGTGCATGTAGGGTCAATTAAGATGGATAAAACCACCATCAGCCTCATTCAGTACGATGGGGAGGGTGTGGATGAATTCCAGTTTGAAAGCTTGGAAGAAGCCCGCAAATTCCGGCCCGGACGTGAGAATGTGTGGCTCAACGTGCATGGTCTGCACGACCCGGAGGTGATGAAGGAGATCGGCACCCGCTTCGGCCTGCACCCCCTGGTGCAAGAAGACATCCTGAACACCCAGCAGCGCCCCAAGGTTGAGGACTACAGCGACTACACCTTCCTGGTGGCCCGTCTGTTTGAGTACAAGGCCGACACGGCTTGTCTGATTTCCGACCAGGTGAGCATCGTGCTCGGGCGCAACTTTGTGCTGAGCTTCCAGGAACGTCCGAGCGGCGCCTTCGCCCAGATCCGCGAACGGCTGCGGGCGCCCAGCGGCGTCATGCGCAGCCATGGCTGCGATTACCTGGCCTATGCCCTGCTCGACACCCTGGTGGATCGCTACTTCGTGATGCTGGACCACCTGAGCGATCTGGCCGAGGGGCTGGAAGAACAGGCCTTGAGCCGCCCCTCCCCGGCGCTGCTCTCGGAGATCAACCGGGTCAAGCACGAGGCCCTCGCCCTGCGCCGGGCGGTGTGGCCCCTGCGCGAAGTCATCAACACCCTGTGCCGGGCCGATAACCGCTATTTCAGCGCCGATACCCGGCTCTACCTGCGGGATGTGTATGACCACACGGTGCACGTGCTCGAATCGCTGGAGTCGGTGCGGGAACTGCTCGCCGACCTGCTGGACATCTACCTTTCGAGCGTCAGCAACCGGCTCAACAGCGAGGTGCGCATCCTGACCGTGCTCACCACCCTGTTCATGCCCGCCACCCTGATTGCCGGGATCTTCGGGATGAATTTCAAGGACATGCCCATGCTCGAAGCCCACGACGGCTTCGGCCTCGCCCTGGGCATGATGGGGGCCGCAGCGGCGGTGATGGCCGCTTCATTCTGGCGCCGGAACTGGCTGCGCTCCCGCTAAGATCCCCACTAAGGCACCCGCAGCCGGGGCCCCAGAAACACCACGGGGCCCATGAGGGCCCCGACAGATGGACGTGTGGCAGCGAACGACCTCAGAAACTGGGCAGACTGGACAGATCCGGATAACCCGTGTTGGAATCTTTGGGCGGAATCTCCACCAGCTTCACAATCGCCAGCGAGATGTTGTCACCCGCGCCCCGGGCCCGCTCCCGGGCCATGTCGATCAAGGTAGAGGCCGCCTCCCGAGGCGAATGCTGAGCGACTACTTCGCCCATCTCACGCTCGTTAATATAGCCCCACAAGCCATCGGAGCACAGCAGGAAGGCATCGCCGCCCACCAGGGGCGAAGCATGGCCCAGATCCACCCGAGGCTCCCGCTCGGAACCCAGGCAGGAGATGAGCACATTGCGGTTAGGGTGGCGCAGGGCGCCTTCCGGATCCAGGCGGCCCTTGCGCACCAGTTCTTCCACCAAGGAGTGGTCGGTGCTGCGAGTCACCAGCTGGCCCTGGCGGAAGTGGTAAAAACGGGAATCACCACAGTGGGCCCAGTCGGCCCGGTCGGGCTGGAGCATGAACACCACAGCCGTGCTGTGGGGGTCTTGCTCGCTGGTGAAACGGGTGAGCTTGATGACGATGTGGGCCTCGTCCACGATGCTGCGCAGCAGATCACCGGGGCTCTCGGAAGCCGGCGCAAAAGCCTCAAAATTTTGCTTGGCCTTCATGATCACCTGTTCGGCAGCCATCGCCTTTTTTGCTCGGGTGGGGAAAGATGGACACCCGATCCTGTTGTTCGGTACGGTCGCCCAGATGCTTGGCCACACAGGCCTCAGCCTGATAACGCTTTTTGGGTACAGGAGAGCCGGCAGTCACCAGCGGAGAACAGGAGGTAGTCAACATGTCACCCAGGAAAGCACACTTTCAAGCCAGATCAGGAGCCCTGAAACGGACATTTAGCACCATCGCAGCCAGGAGCTCACAGCTACTGGCAATTGAACCACTTGACGGACCCGGTCGCCTGACATCACAGCATAGACCCGGAACGCCCGCCGCCATTTAACTAAGTTTAACCTTTTTCCATTTCCTGACACACGCGCCAGAACATCGATTCTATTGTTGATGTGACTTTTGTCATCTGGCGCCGTCATGGAATCCACATCATCCACTTAGGGACAAGCGCTAGAGTCGAATGTTGTCAGAAAGTGATGCTACAGGTGCTGACTGTTTTATTGGTTCTGGGTCTTTTTGCACAACGTTCACTTTTGACTGCTCTCCCGAAGCTTCGCGCCCCAGGCCTGTTCCGGAAGAACGGCGCAGGGCCAGCCAGCT
>JAJTBM010000604.1 GCA_021286885.1 Rhodocyclales bacterium | reverse complement strand
CCTTGTCCGATGCCGAAGAAATCCGCGAACGCCTCGAAAAAGAGGTGGATCTGGTGATCGAGGCGGGCGGCTGCCCGGCCCAGGCCACCACCGTGATCGACCTGACCAGCGGCGCGCCCGAGCTGGTGCGGGAAGGCCTCGGCAGCCTCACCCCCTTCGGCCTGTGATGCCCGGCGGCGGGGAAGGGCGCCGGCTCTGCTAGAATCCGGGCTTCGGCCCGTTTTCCCCCTCCATGAACGAACTCATCACCACCCTGACCATCTGGGCGCTGCCCGTGCTGTTTGCGATCACGCTGCACGAGGCGGCCCACGGCTATGCGGCCCGCTATTTTGGCGATAACACCGCCGAACGGGCCGGGCGCCTGAGCTTCAACCCCATCCACCACATCGACCCGGTGGGCACCCTGCTGGTGCCGGGCTTGATCCTGGCCATCGGGGCGATCAGCGGCATGGGCGGGATGCTCTTTGGCTGGGCCAAGCCGGTGCCGGTCAATTTTGGCCGGCTGCGTCGCCCCAAGGCCGACATGCTGTGGGTGGCGGCAGCGGGCCCGGCGGTCAATCTGCTCATGGCCCTGGGTTGGGCCTGCCTGCTCAAGCTGGCCTTCATGAACCCGGCGAGCACCTACGCGCTGCCCATGGCGCGCATGGCCGATGCGGGCATCCAGATCAATGCGGTGCTGATGGTGCTCAATCTGTTACCCTTGCCGCCCCTCGATGGGGGGCGGATTATGGTGAGCCTGCTCCCGCCCCGGCCCGCCTACCGTTTCTCGATGATCGAACCCTATGGGATGCCGATCCTCTTTCTGCTGATGTTTGTTGGTGTGCTCGGCAGTATCCTGGGCCCCCTGGTGGGCCTGTTCCGCTTTGCTCTTGCAACCGTTTTTGGATTTTGACACCCATGTTCGCTGAACGCGTCCTCTCCGGCATGCGCCCCACCGGGCGGCTCCACCTTGGCCATTACCACGGCGTCCTGAAAAACTGGGTCCGGCTCCAGGCCGAATACCCCTGCCTGTTCTTCGTGGCCGACTGGCATGCCCTGACCACCAACTACGATAACCCCAAGGTGATCGAAGACAGCGTCTGGGACATGGTTGTGGATTGGCTGGCCGCCGGGGTGGACCCGAACCAGTCCACCGTGTTCATCCAGTCCCGGGTGCCTGAGCACGCCGAACTGCACCTGCTGCTCTCCATGATGTGCCCCCTGGGCTGGCTGGAGCGGGTGCCCACCTACAAGGATCAGCAGGAAAAGCTGAGCGCCAAGGATCTGTCCACCTACGGCTTCCTGGGTTATCCGCTGCTCCAGTCCGCCGACATCCTGATTTACCGGGCCGACAAGGTGCCGGTGGGCGAAGACCAGATTCCCCACGTGGAACTTACCCGCGAAGTGGCCCGCCGCTTCAATCACATGTACGGGCGTGAGCCGGGCTTTGAGGAAAAGGCCAAGGAAGCGGTCAAGAAGCTGGGTTCCAAGCGCGCCAAGCTGTACGAAGAATTCCGCACCCGCTTCCAGCAAAACGGCGAAGAAGATGCCCTGGAGCGCGGC
>JAJTBM010000603.1 GCA_021286885.1 Rhodocyclales bacterium | reverse complement strand
CCGCTTCTACCTGGGCGAGGAACCCATCCTCAACAACGTGCCCACCTACATGTGCCGTAAGAAGGAAGACCTGGCCTACACCCTGGCCCATCTGCCCGAGCTGGTGGTCAAAGAGGTGCACGGCGCCGGCGGCTACGGGATGCTGGTGGGCCCGGCGGCCACCGCAGCCGAGGTCGAAACCTTCCGCAAGGTGCTGATCGCCAACCCCGAAAAATACATCGCCCAGCCCACGCTGGCCCTTTCTAACTGTCCGACCTTCGTCGAGAGCGGCATTGCACCGCGTCACCTGGATCTGCGCCCCTTTGTGCTGTCCGGAACCGAAGTGCAACTGGTGCCGGGTGGCCTCACCCGCGTCGCCCTGCGCGAAGGATCACTGGTGGTGAACTCCTCCCAAGGCGGGGGCACCAAGGACACCTGGGTTTTGGAGGCCTGACATGCTGAGCCGCACTGCTGACCATCTGTTCTGGATGGCGCGCTATATGGAACGGGCCGAGAACACCGCCCGCATCCTCGACGTTACCTATCGCCTTTCCCTGCTGCCCCAGGAGCCCGAAGAAGTCGAAGCCCTGTGGGCCGGGATGCTCAAGGTCATGGAGCTGCAAGACAGCTTCCTCGCCAAGCACCCCGCCTTCAGCACCGATGCGGTGCTGGAGTTCATGATCTTCGACCGGGACAACCCCGGCAGCATCCTGCGCTGCCTGCGGGCCACCCGCGAGAACGCCCACGCGGTGCGCGGCACCCTCACCTCCGAGCTGTGGGAAACCTCCAACGCCACCTGGCTGCGGATGCGCGAGCACAACATGGCCCGCCTGCGCGAAACCGGCCCGGGCGCCTTCTTTGAATGGGTCAAGTACCGCTCCCACCTGTCCCGGGGCGTGACCATCGGCACCATGCTGCAAGATGACGCCCTGCGCTTCATCCGCCTGGGCACCTTCCTGGAGCGCGCCGACAACACCGCCCGCATCCTGGAGGTCAAGTATCTCAAGCTGCTGCCCGGCGCCGATGAAGACACGACCCACTCGGCGGATTACTACCAATGGAGCGCGCTGCTCCAGTCGGTATCGGCCTTCGAGGTGTATCGCAAGGTCTATCGGGACCAGATCACCCCCCTGCGGGTGGCCGAACTCCTGATCCTGCGCGCCGACATGCCCCGCTCCCTGGCCCGCTGTCTCAAGGAGGTGTATTCCAACCTGGGCCGCCTCTCCAACGCTCGCTCCGCCGAAACCGAGCGCCTGGCCGGCGAACTGGAAGCCCACCTGCGCTTTGGCCGCATCGAGCGCATCTTTGAAGGCGGCCTGCGCAACTACCTGGAAGACTTCCGCGACCGCATCTTCGATCTGGGCTGCCGCATCTCCGATGACTTCCTGATCCCCGCCAGCGCCTGACCCGCCCTGGCACCCCCCAAACCACCCCCGGCAAGCCCTTTGCAGCCCTGTTTAAACAAACCTGCAAAAAGTGCTTGCCAAGCGGGGAGGTCATCTCTATAATGCGCAGCTTGTCGGGGCGTAGCGCAGCCTGGTAGCGCACTTGCATGGGGTGCAAGGGGTC
>JAJTBM010000602.1 GCA_021286885.1 Rhodocyclales bacterium | reverse complement strand
TTTCCAACGTGTGGCGCACTACCTCGCCACGCTTCGGGCGCGGCGACCTGCTGGCCGAGGAACTGGACGAAGCCTTGTTTGAAGGGGCCACCTTCGGGGATCTGGCCCGGCGCAGGAGCGGGCCCTTCGTGGTCATCAGCGCCACCGATCTGGCCAGCGGCGCCCGCTTCGACTTCACCCAGGAAAGCTTTGACCTGATCTGCAGCGACCTGAACCGCTTTCCCCTCGCCCGGGCGGTGGCCGCATCCAGCGCGGTGCCCTTCGTGTTTTCGCCCATCACCCTGTGGAACCGGGCAGGCCAGTGCGGCGAAAACCCGGTCATGCGCCGGATTCTGGATTCCACCGACTTTGCCGCCGTGGCCGAGGCGCGCATCAGCCAGCGCCTGAAAGACATGGCCCGCTATGCCGACGTGGCCCAGCGGCCCTACATTCATCTGGTGGATGGAGGCGTGGCCGACAACCTGGCCCTGCGCGGGCTGGTGGAGCTGGACGCCCTCTCGCGCCTGGATGCCGGGCGCCAGATCACCGACCAGATTTTCGGCGCGGTGGAGCGGGCCCTCATCATCGCGGTGGATGCGGGGGCCGACAACAGCACCACCATCAGCCAGAGCGCGGACGTGCCCAAGCTGGGCCAGGTGGCCGAAGCCTTGGCAGACACCCTGATCCAGCGCTATTCGGACGAAACCCGCTATCTGATCCGCGAAACCTTTGGCCACTGGCGCACCCAGGCCCTGGATGCGGGCGCGCCGGCCGACGATCTGCCCCTGCACATCGTGCAGGTGTCGCTCCAGCATGTGGCCGACCCGGATGAGCGCAAGGCGCTGCTGGCGATTCCAACCACCCTTTACCTGCCCCCAGCCCAAACCCAGGCCCTACGGGCGGTGGCCGGGCGCCTGATCCGCGAATCGGCCGATTTTCAGCGCCTGCTGCGAGAACTGGACACCCGGGAAAACACCGGCTGGCTCACGGCCCGGGAAGGCCGCCCGGAAGCCCGGCTGGAAACCACTGCCGAAGCCCCAGAAGCCGCCGAAGCCACACCTGCAGCCCGCGACTAGGGATCAACTCTGCCCCAGCCACCCATCCCGCAGGCTGCGGGCGGCCCCCGAAGCCCGGGCTGCCAGCCCCAGCTTGGCGCTATCCAGCGGGGCTTCGGCCAGGGTCACATCAAATACCATCAGTTCATCGCGCCGGAAGGCATGCAGGCGCAGCTGCGCGCCCGGTTGGTGGCGGGCCAGCAGGCGTTCCAGGCTGGCAGCGTTCACCTTGAGCCCGTTGGCAGCAATCACCACATCCCCCGCCGAAAGCCCTGCCCGGCGGGCCGGAGTGTCGTCGAGCACATGGGTGAGTCTGGCGCCCTCGCCCTCGCCCGCAAACCGCGCCCCCAGGCTGGGGGCCTTGCTGGCGGCTTCAAAGTTCAGCTCCACCCCAAAGCGCTTGAGCCCTTCGGCCAGGGGCAGCTCGTCGGTGCCTTCCACCGTGTGCTTGAGCCAGCGCCCCAGGGCATTCCCCCCCAGGTCGGCGGCGAGGATGGAGAGGCCGTCTTCTGGCACCCCCAAGCC
>JAJTBM010000601.1 GCA_021286885.1 Rhodocyclales bacterium | reverse complement strand
ACCGGCAATCTGATCCTGATGGTGGACGGGGCCAGCGCCAATCTGCCCTGGGAGGGGGACGATCACATCCCCGAGGGCGATCCCCGGGGCTGGACGCCGATTGCGCCGTCGGCCCTGGCCTTTGGTGCCCATCTGCCGCGTACGCCCAAAGCCATGGATCTGGATGACATTGCCCGGGTGCGGGCCGATTTTGTGGCGGCGGCGGAGCGGGCGCGGGATGCCGGCTTCGAGTGGCTGGAGCTGCATTTTGCCCACGGTTATCTGGGCCAGAGCTTCTTTTCGGTGCATGCCAACCAGCGCACCGATGCCTATGGCGGCGACTTTGCCGGGCGCAGCCGCTTTCTGCTCGAAACCCTGGCCGCCGTGCGCGCCGTGTGGCCTGAGCATCTGCCCCTGACGGCGCGTTTCGGGGTGATCGAATACGATGGCCGGGATGAGGAAACCCTGGCCGAATCCATCGCCCTGACCCAGGCCTTCAAGCAAGGCGGGCTGGATCTGCTGAGCGTGAGCGTGGGCTTTTCTTTCCCCGGCGGGCAGATTCCGTGGGGTTCGCCTTTCCTCGGGCCCATTGCCGAGCGGGTGCGGCGCGAAGCCGGTTTGCCGGTGGCCTCGGCCTGGGGCATGGATGCGCCGGCGACGGCCAACCGGCTGGTGGCGGATCAGCAGCTGGATCTGGTGATGGTGGGCCGCGCCCATCTGGCCAATCCGCACTGGGCCTATCAGGCGGCGCTCCAGCTTAAGCAGGCGCGCCCCTCCTGGGTGCTGCCGGCGCCTTACGCCCACTGGCTGGCCAGCTATCGGCCCGGCGTTTGAGGCGGGCTGCCCGGGCGATCTCCCCGGGTGGCCTCCCGTCGCCCGGGCTGGGTTACATTGCCCGGTTTTCAACGCGGCATGCGCCCACGCGGCACATACGAAAGGACGAAAGGCGTTTCCATGAGACATCCCTATAAAGCTCTGGTCACTGGCCATAGCCGGGGCCTGGGTGAGGCGATTGCGCGGGCTTTGCTGGCGCAGGGGATTCCGGTGCTGGGGCTGGCCCGGGCAGATAACCCGGCGCTGGCGGATGAGTTTGACAGCCTGCTGGTGCAGGTGCGCCTGGATCTTTCTGATCCGGTGGCGGTGCTGGGTTGGCTGGAGGGCGGTGGGCTGGCGGTGTTTGCCGCTGATGGGGATGCCCTGCTGGTGGTGAATAACGCGGGCAGCCTGGGGCCGGTGGCGCCGCCGGGGCGTCAGGAGGGGGCCGCGCTGGCGCAGGCGGTCAGCCTGAATGTAAGCGCGCCCCTGTTGCTGTGCGATGGGGCGATGCGGGCAGGCTGCGCTTCGGTGCGCGTCGCCCATGTGTCGAGCGGTGCGGCGCGCACGGCCTATCCGGGCTGGAGTGTGTACGGGGCCACCAAGGCGGCCCTGGATCATCACGCCCGAGCGGTGCAGCAGGATGCGCCGCCCGGGCTGCGCATCAGCAGCATTGCGCCGGGCGTGGTGGATACGGCCATGCAGACGGCGGTAGGGGCCAGTGCGCCGGAGGATTTCCCGCGTCTGGAGCGTTTTATCGGGCTCAAG
>JAJTBM010000066.1 GCA_021286885.1 Rhodocyclales bacterium | reverse complement strand
CAGGGAGTTGCTGGAGGCCAGGGTGATGGTCTGGGTGGAGCCCACGCTGGTGCGGGCCGAAATCACCGCGTTGCGGTCGCCCGTGTAGCGCTGGCGCACGTTCAGGCCGGGCACATAGCGCAGGGTATCTTCGGTGCTCACCACGTTCATCTGCGCAATCTGGGCCGCCGTGACCTGGGCCTGGGAAGCGTTGGGGCTGGCGCTCACTGCGAGCGGTATGCTGCCGCCGCTCACGGTCACGGTGTTCAGGGTTTGCTCGCCTTCGGCTGCCTGGGCAGCGCTGCTACAGGACATAAACACCAGGGCGAGGGCGGCAGCAAGGGGCGAGGGGCGGAAGGGTTGCGGGCGGGGCACGGCGTATCCTTGGCAAAAGGCGACATGAATCGAACGGCGCACATTATCGGGCAGGGGCTGCCCGGTACCCGGGCGGCAAATTGTCGCAGCCGGGCGGGTTGCTGCGGTTCTGGCCCCTGCCTTTCAGTGCGAGGGCGGGCTATCATCCCGCGCCATGCACGATGCCCTTCCCAACCTGCGCCACCTGCGCGCCTTCTGTGAGGCGGAGCGCCAGAAAAGCATCAGTCGGGCGGCAGATGCGGTGTTCCTGTCCCAGCCCGCCGTCACCCAGGCCATTGCCAAGCTGGAAAAGACTTTCGGGGTTGGTTTGCTGGAGCGGGTGGGGGCTGGAGTGTCGCCCACCGGGGCCGGCTCGGCCTACGCCAACCGGGTGCGCCGGGCCCTGGCGGTGATCGAAAGCGGGATTGCCGAAGCCCTGCGCATCGGCGGTGCGCGCAGCCTGCGCCAGGCCCGGGATCTGCTTGCCCTGCTCACCACCACCCAGCTGCGGGCCTTTGTGGCGGTGGGGACGACCAACAACTTCACCCTCGCGGCCCGCCTGGTGGGCAGCTCCCAGCCTGCCGTGCACCGCTCCACCCGGGAGCTGGAGGCGGTGCTGGAAGTGGCCCTGTTTGAAAAAACCACCCGGGGCATCGTCCTCACCCGGGCGGGGCAGGTGCTATGGCAGCAGCTCAAGCTGGCCTTTGCCGAGCTCCATCAGGGGATGGCCGAGGTGAAGTCTTCCGGGGGCTTGGCCCAGGGCAGCATCGTGGTGGGCTGCATGCCCCTGGCGCGTCATTTTGTGATGCCCGATACCCTGGTCCAGTTTTGCGGCCAGTACCCGGCGGTGGACATCCAGTTCATCGAATCCCCCTATCCCGATCTGCTCCACGGCCTGCGCCACGGTGAAATCGACTTTCTGGTGGGCGCCCTGCGCTACCCGCCGCCGGTGGATGACATTCTGCAGGAGTCCCTGTTTGCCTCTGCCCTGTGCATCGTGGCGGGCAGTCAGCATCCCCTGGCCCGGGTAGAGCGGCCCTTGAGTCTGGCTGATCTGGCGGCCTATCCGTGGGTGCTGCCCCCGTCCGGCACGCCTACCCGGGATCGCTTTGAGCGCCTGATTGCCGGAGTGCCCGGGGGGGGCCGCTTCGGGCTCATCGAATCCAGCTCCCAGATTCTGGTGCGGGGCCTGCTCAAGGGCAGCGAGCGCCTGACCCTGATCTCCCGCCAGCAGGTGCAATACGAGGTGGACATGGGCGATCTGGTGATCCTCGACTTTGAGCTGGGCGACAACCTGCGGGAAATCGGCCTCACCTTCCGTTCCGACTGGCAGCCCACCCGGGTGCAGCTGGAGTTTTTGGAGTTGCTGCGCTGGGTGGCAGCGGGCGCAGCCCGGCCAATGCAGCCGCCCTTCCATCAATACGGCAGGTGTGCTTGAAGGTATATCAAGATCCAATGGGATTCAGGCTTTTTTGAAACTCCATCCGCCGGCCTTGGGTTTACCATCTTGCGGCCCGTACTGAGGCTGGAAGATGGGAGGGCACCATTGCCGAAGGTGTTGCACCTGCCGATGCTTCCGGCAGAAAGTGAATCTGCAGCCCTTATAACCTCCGACCACATCCATGGGTGTCCTGAACAGCATACCGGCCCTGCGCCACGCCAATTTCCGCCTCTATTTTGTCGGCCAGGCCGTTTCGGTCATCGGCAGCTGGGTCCAGACGGTGGCCATCAGCTGGACGCTCTACCAGCTCACCAACTCCGCCTCCCTGCTTGGCATCGCCGCCTTTCTGACCCAGGGCCCCCAGCTGGTGCTGACCCCCCTGGCCGGCGTCTGGATAGATCGCCACGACCTGCGCCGCATGCTTTCGGCGGTGCAGATCATCAATGGCGTGCTTGCCGCCGCCCTGGCCCTGCTGGCCGGGCTGGGCTGGCTGCTGCCGGTGCATCTGCTGGTGGCCTCGGCCCTGCTTGGGGTGCTCAACAGTTTTGATACGCCCCTGCGCCAGTCCTTGCTGATTCATCTGGTGGAAGACCGGCGCGACCTGGGCAGCGCCATCGGGCTCAATGCCTCCATCTTCACAACGGGGCGCTTCATCGGCCCCCCGGTGGCGGGGGCCATGCTCGCGGCTTTCTCGCCCGCCGCCTGCTTTCTGGCCAACGCCCTGTCTTACGCCGGGCTGATCGTGGCCCTGGCCGTGATGCACATCAAGCCCACCGCCAAACCGCCCCGGGCGGGGGTTTCGGTCTGGCAATCCCTGCTCGAAGGCATGCGCCATGCCCACGCTGTACCCGCCATTCGGGTGCCCCTGGGGCTGCTGGCGGCGGTCAACATCAGCGCAGCCAGCGCCCTGGTGCTCGCCCCGGTATTTGCCGCCCAGGTGTTTGGCGGCCATACCGAAGTGCTGGGCTGGCTGCTCGGCGTGGCCGGCGCCGGCGCGGTGTCCGGCACCGTGCTGATGGCCCGGGCCGGATCCCTGCCCGCCATTGCCCGGCTGCTGGCCCGCGCCCCCTGGCTGAGCCTGGCCGGGCTCGTCGTACTGATTTTGGTGCCTCGCTGGGAACTGGCCCTGCCAGCCATGTTTCTGGTGGGTGCCGGCATCGCCACCACCAACGTGACCACCAACGCCCTCCTGCAAAGCAGCGCCGCCGAAACCCTGCGCGCCCGGGTGATCTCCCTGTTCGCCGCCACCCGCTTCGGCATGGACGCCCTGGGCGGCCTCATCGCCGGCCTGCTCGCCAGCCTCATAGGCCCTGTGGGCGCCATCGCCTTGGAAGCGGCGGTGCTCGCCGGGCTAATGGTATGGCTGGTGCCCAAGGTCAGGCGGGTGGGGGCGGGGTTGAAGGGTTAAGCGGCCCTGGGCGTATTCACCCCCGCGCCGACGCCGCCACCTTCGCCGCCATTCCCAACAGCACTACGCCCACCGCCCGATCCAGCCACACCAGCCGGGTGCGCAGCCAGCCCAGCACGCGGGGGGAGGAGAACATGAGGGCGACCAGGCCGAACCAGAGCAGGGATTCGCCCACCAGCAGCAGCCACACTAGGGCCAGGTCGCCCAGGCTCAGGCCGGGTTGCAGCACTTGCGAAAGGATGGAGCCAAAGTAGAGCATGGCTTTGGGGTTGAGCAGGTTGGTGAACAGGCCGGTCATGAAGGCGCGCCCGCCTCGGGCGTCGGCCTGGGCTTCGGGCAGTTCGCCCCTGGAGCGCAGGCACTGGATGCCCAGCCAGCCCAGATAGAGGGCGCCCACCACCGACAGCATGGCCGATAGCCCCGGCAGGGCTTGCAGTACCACCGACAGCCCGCCCGCACATACCAGCACATAAATCCCGATGGCGCTGGCTACACCGGCCGCTGCGAGCAGCCCGGTGCGTCGCCCCGACACGATGGAAAGCCGCGTCACCACTGCAAAATCCGGCCCCGGCGAGATCAGGGCCAGGGCGTGGATGGAGGCGAGCAATACAACTACGGATGAGGACATGGGGGAAGCTCCTTGCAACAAGACGAAGCCCGCAAGGTTCGGTGCATGGGCGTGGGAAGTCAAACAATGCATTGACCGGGCCCCGGCGCCCATCCTCGCTGCGGCTGTCTGAATGAAGGGGCTTGGCGTAAAGCATGGGCTTGCGTCGCCGATCAAACAAGTAGCCCCCGCACGCCTGGCGTTACAGCGACAGGCGGCGGGGGCCGGTTGTTTTGGGGCGTTACGCGGGGATTCAGGCCGCGCTGGCGCCAGTGCGGATCAGCGTGCCTACGTGCTCGCCGCGCAGGGCGGCGGTGAGGCGGCCGGGGACGAGGCCGTTGATGACCTGCACCTTCTCGATGTGGCGGGCGTTGGCCATCACTTCGAGCAGGGCCCGGTCGAAGGGCAGGGTGCCTTCGGTTTTGGCGAGTTCGGCGGCGCTCACGTCGGGGAGGAGCTGGGCGCTGGCGGCGCTGGCGCCCCTGGGATCGGCGGTGTAGACCCCGTCCACGTCTTCCACGATGGTCAGGCCGGCGGCGCCCAGGGCGTCGGCCAGCAGGAAGGCGCCGGTGTCCGCCCGGTGATGGGGGATGCGGGCGCTGGAGAACTCGTGGTGATGGTAGGGGGGGAAGGCGCTGCCCACCACGGCGCGAGTGGCCGCAAGGTGGATGGCGAGCTGGTTGGCGATGGTCGGGTGCTCCACGTAAGAAACGCCTTCCGGGGCCAGCAGGGAGGCCAGGATGTGGCCGTTCTGGCCCGCTTCGCTGGCGGCCAGGGGCGACAAGGAGCCCACCGGCAGGCCCAGGTCCAGGCCCACGCTGTAGAGGTGGCGGGCGCGGATGCCGGCGCCGGTCAGGATCAGCAGCCGGTGTTCGGGCAGCAGGGCGCGCAGCTCATCGACGATGGGCAGAATGGCTTCGGCGCCCCGGTCCATGATGGATCGACCCCCAATCTTGACCACCTGCAGCCAGGGCAGCAGCCGGATGGGCTTGACCCCGGCCACCGGGGCAGTCAGATCCTTGTCCTGCAGGGTTTGGCGGGCGAGGGGCGAGGCAATGTGCTTGATGGTGTTGGTATCGGTCATGGCCGGTACTCCTCAGTTCGCGGTGATGATGGTGCCCACATGCTCGCCTGCGAGCGCACGGGTGAGATTGCCCGGCACGAGGCCGTTGATGACCTGCACCTGCCGGATGTGGCGGGCCGACTGGAGCAGATCCAGCACCGGGAATTCGAGGATGGAGTCGTGCAGGCCCTGGGCCTTCATCTCGTCCACCGAGATTTTGGGGATCAGGGTGGCGTGCTTGTCGGTCTTGGGGTTGGCGGTGTAGAGGCCGTTTTCGTCCTTCACGTAGATCATCTGCTTACAGCCGAACTGCTCGGCCATCAGGAAACAGCCCGCGTCGGTGCGATACGGGGGGATCACGCTTTCGGCGGCGGGGCGCATCCACAGCTTGAAGGGGGGCATGCCGCTGAAGATCACCGCCCGCACTTCGGCCAGGAACAGCGGCACGGCGGCCAGGCCAGCGCCATCCACATGGGAAATCCCGTGCTTGGCCATCAGCTGGCCGAGCATGGCGGCGTTCTGGTCGGCCACCGAAGCGCCCAGCTGGGCCAGCACCCCGGCGGGCAGGTTGAGCCCGGCGGCAATCGAATACAGGTGGCGGGCGCGGGTGCCGGCGCCGGTGCCGATCAGCAACGGGTGCTGCTGGCGTGCGGCCACGATTTCATCCACCAGCGGATACACGGCGGCGCGGCCCCGGTCGATCACGCTCTGGCCGCCGATCTTGAGCACGGTGGCGTCGGGCAGGATGCGGAAGTCGGCAGCGGCCTCGGCAGCAGCCAGGAGTTGCGCATCGGTGAGGGAACGCTCCATCAGGAGCGCTTCCAGCGCAGGGGTCGGGGTGGTCATGGGCGAGCGCCTCTCAGATGCCATGCACAGCGCCTACCCGGGTCGATGGGCCCGGGCCGGTGCATGGGGTGCTTTGTGTGGTGCACCAATGACTACAGCTTAGAAGCTTGCGTCATATAACTGCAACCATACGGGCGCAATAGCGCTCTGGTGCCCCTGGGGTTTCGAGGCAGCCGGGCTTACAGCCCTGCTTCCACCACCCCCCGCACCGCCTCGGCCAGATCCGGGCGCAGGCAGTCCAGTTCCACCAGCTCGGGCCAGTGTTCGCGCAGGTTGCGCTGCCAGGTGAGCTGGCGTTTGGCGAGCTGGCGGGTGGCGAACACGCCCTTGTCGCGCAGGGTGAGCATGTCGATCTGGCCGTCCAGGTGTTCCAGGGCCTGGCGGTAGCCCACGCAGCGCATGGAGGGCATGGCCGGGTCGAGCTGGTAGCGGGCCAGCAGGGCGCGTACCTCGTCCACAAAGCCCCCCAGCAGCATGGTGTCGAAGCGCCGGGCGATGCGTTCGTGCAGCACGCTGCGTTCGCTCGGGGCGAGGGCGATGCTGATGTAGCGGTGGGTGTCGGCCTGGGTTTCCTTGCGGGCGTAGCTGGCGGCCAGAGGTTGGCCAGTGAGGCGCACGATCTCCAGGGCGCGCTGGATGCGCTGGGCGTCGTTGGGCTTGAGGCGGGCGGCGGCGTCTGGGTCCAGGGTGGCGAGCTGGGCGTGCAGGGCGGGCCAGCCGAGCCGGGCGGCGGCCTCTTCGATCTCCTGGCGCAGGGTCGGGTCGGCCTCGGGCAGTTCGGAAAGCCCGTCACGCAGGGCCTTGTAATACAGCATGGTGCCGCCCACCAGCACCGGCAGGCGCCCCCGGGCGCTGATCTCGCCCATCAGCCGGCGCGCATCGGCGCAGAAGCTGGCGGCGGAGTAGGCCTCTTCGGGGCTGATGATGTCGATCAGATGGTGCGGGCACACGGCCTGTTCGGCGGCGCTGGGCTTGGCGGTGCCGATGTCCATGTCCCGGTACACCAGGGCGGAATCCACGCTGATGATCTCGATGGGCAGATGGGCGGCGAGGGCCAGGGCGGCGGCGGTCTTGCCGCTGGCGGTGGGGCCCAGCAGCAGGACGGCGGGCGGAAGGGCGTGGGTTTCGGGCATGATTCGGGCTTTGCTGTGGTCGCGCATTGTAGCCGGGAGAGAAAATGCAGTTGAGGGCTTCATGGGGGCGCTTCGTCCGTCGGGGCGTGGTGGGTGTGCTGGGGATGTGGCTGGCCTGCCAGGCCTGGGCCGGTCAGCCCCTGTTCTTTTGGGAGTTGCGGGACGGGGAGGGCGCCGTGCGGGCCCATCTGTATGGCACCGTGCATGTGTGCGACGCCCGGTGCACGCCGCCGCCGCGCCCCGTCACCCGGGCCCTGGATCGGGCCAGCCTGCTGGTGCTGGAACTTGACCCGGAAGATATGGGCTTGCCTTATAAAATTGCTCAGGCGGGGCGTTTGCCTGCGGGCCAGACCTTAAATCAGATCTTGTCGCCTGGGCTGATGGTGCGGCTCAATGGGGCCGCCGCCCGGCTGGGGCTGGCCCCCCAGATGCTCCAACCCATGCAGCCCTGGCTGGTGAATGCGTTGCTGGGCGTTCAAGCTGCGGCCCGGGCCGGGTATCGTACCGAAAACGGTGTTGACCTGTGGCTCGCCCAAGTGGGCCGGGGGCGCCGGCTGCGGCTGGAGGCGCTGGAAACCCCCGAGCGCCAGATTGCGGCGCTCTCTGCCGGGGGTGATACCGCCCAGCACGCCGCCCTGGCCCAGACCGTGGATCTGGTGCTGGAAGATCGTTTTGCGGCGTACTTTGCCGAGCTTCTCGCCGCCTGGCGGGCGGGGGATGTGGCGACCCTGGATCAGCTGATGCAGGAAGAGGTGGGCAGCGACGCCGCCCCGGTGATGGAAGCCTTGCTGGATGCCCGCAACCTGGAAATGGCCGCTGCCATCGAGCAGCAGCTCAAGCCCGGCAAGCGCCCCTTCATCGCCGTGGGCGCCGGCCACATGGGCGGCCCCCGGGGGCTGCTGGCCCTGCTGGCCGCCCGGGGTTTCAGGCCGGTGCAGGTGGAGCTGCCGGAGTGAGGTGGGTATGAGGTGGGTATGAGGTGGGGATGGACAGGCTGGGCGCTCATGGTTGCCAGCGGAGCCGCCCTGGCCCAGGTGGTGGCCATTGACGTGGGCCATGATGCCGCCCATCCGGGGGCCATGGGTGCCTACGGTCAGCCGGAGTTCGAATATAACCGGGCCCTGGCCGGGGTGGTGGATGCCCAACTGCGCCGCGCCGGGTGGATCACCACCCGCATCCAGGACACCGGCGCCGGCATGCCCCTGGAGGCGCGGGTGCCCCGGGCTGTGGCGGCGGGAGCGGCGCTGCTGGTGTCCATCCACCACGATTCGGTACAGCCTCGTTACCTGGAAAGCGCGCAGCGGGAAGGCGGCGAGCGCTTTCGGGGCTATTCCCTGTTCGTATCACGCCAGAATGCCCAGCCCGAGGCCAGCCTGGCCTGTGCCCGGGCGGTGGGGGCTGCGCTGCAAGGGGCGGGGTTTGTGCCCACCACCCACCACGCCGAGCCCATCGAAGGCGAAAACCGACCCTGGGCGGATGCGGCCCTGGGGGTGTATTTTTATGACGGGCTGCGGGTCTTGCGCACCGCGCCCATGCCGGCCCTGCTGGTGGAGGCGGGGGTGATTGCCCACCGGGACGAAGCCCGGGCGGCCGCCCACCCCGCTTATCAGGAACGCTTCGCCGCCGCGCTGGCCCGGGGGCTGGATGCCTGTCGCCCCCCTCCGCAAAACCCCCCGCAAGCCTCAGAATCCCCGAAACGGGCGCCGGGGAACCATCTGCGCCCGGCGGCCTCTGAGCTGGCCAGGGGTTCCACAGCCCTGCAACCTTGATTGTCCAACCATGAAGACTGTTCTGCTTTCCTACTTTTCTGCCCTGCGCAGCCTGGCCCGCCCGGGGGTGTTCTGGCATCTGGTGTGGCCTACCCTGCTTGCCACCTTTTTGTGGACGGCAGCCATGCTGTTCAGCTGGGGCGCGCTGGTGGGCTGGGCCGAAGGGGCCGCCTTGGATGCGCCCCTGGTGGGCGGCTGGCTGCAGGATTCCGGCGTGGCCATGATGGTATTGCTGGTGCTGTTCAAGATCAGCCTAGTGGTGTTCATGCTGCCGCTGATCTACCTGACCGCCACCCTCATCATCGGCGCCGTGGCCCTGCCCATGATGCTGGAGAAGGTCGCCGCCCAGGATTACCCGGATCTGGCGCGGCGGGGGGGCGGCAGCAATCTGGGCAGCCTGTGGAACGCCCTCAAGGTGGGGCTGGGATTTGTGGTCATGCTGTTCCTGAGCCTGCCCCTGTGGCTGCTGCCCGGGGCGGGGCTGCTGATCTCGCTGGTGCTCACCGCCTGGCTCAACCAGCGTGCGTTTGCCTACGACGCGCTGATGGTTCATGCGGATGCCTACGAGCTCAAGACGATTCCGCGTCAGCACCACGGCAAGCTGTTCACCGTGGGCCTGGCGGGTGCGGTGCTGGCCCATGTGCCCCTCCTGAACCTGCTCGCGCCGGCCCTCACCGGGCTGGCCTTTGTCCATTACCTGCTCGGCGCCCTGCGTGGGGCGCGTCAGAACGAGCACATCATCGAGGTGGTTTGAGATGTCCGATACCCCTGCAAACATTCCGGCAAACACGTCCGCGCCCAGCTTTGGCGCCATCATCATCGGCGACGAGCTGCTGTCTGGCCGGCGCCAGGACAAACACCTGGGCAAGCTCATTGAGCTGCTTGGCGCCCGGGGCCTGCGTCTGGCCTCGGTGCGCTACGTGGGCGACGAGCGCCCGCGTCTGGTCCAGACCCTGAAGGAAAGCTTTGCCGGCCCCGACGTGGTGTTCAGTTTTGGTGGGATCGGCGCCACGCCGGACGATCACACCCGCCAATCCGCCGCCGAAGCCCTGGGCCTGCCGCTCGCCCTGCACCCGGAGGCCGAGGCCGAGATCCGCGACAAGTTCGGCGCCGAGATCACGCCCCAGCGCCTGCAAATGGGGGTTTATCCCGAAGGCAGCGCCATCATCCCCAACCCCTACAACCGGATTCCGGGTTTCTCGATCCGTAATCACTTCTTTGTGCCGGGTTTCCCGGTCATGGCCTGGCCCATGGTCGAATGGGTGCTGGATAACTGCTTTGCCCAGTTCCACCATCAGGTGGATTACGTGGAGCGCTCGGTCATCGTCTGGGAAGCCCTGGAGGGCAAGCTGGTGGATTTGATGGAAGTCATCACCGCCGACTACCCGGACGCCACCCTGTTCAGCCTCCCGAGCGTGGGGGGCGAGGGCCTGCGGCGCCACATTGAGCTGGGCATGAAGGGCGCCAGCGCCCGGGTGGATTCAGCCATGGCGCGCATCACCGCAGCGCTCACCCAGCGCGGCTACGCCTGGGAAGACGCGCCGGCCCGCTAAGCGGAAGGAGCCACATCCATGGGGCGCAGGAGCAGCAAAGGGTTTCGGGATTTTCCCGGGCGGCGCTGGCTGATCGTGGTGCTGCGCGGCCTGCATGTGGCCGGCGTGGTGGGCTGCGGTGCCGGCCTGCTCGGTGCGCCCCTGCCGCCCGGCGGGGTGTTTGCCGGACTGCTGCTGTGCGGCGGGCTAGGCATGGCGCTGCTGGATGCCTGGTCCAACCCCGTCTGGCTCAAAGAGTATGCGGGCCTCGCCTTTGTGTTCAAGCTGGTGCTGCTGGGCTTGCTGGTGGTCTGGGAAAGTCAGCGTCTGGTGTTGTTCTGGGTGCTTTTGGGCTACTCGGTGCTGGTATCCCATGCGCCTGCCAGCTTCAGGCATCAACGCATCGGGCATGCTGCGGTGCCAGAAAAACTGTGATCCTTGTCACGAATTTGAAGTGTTGCGTCGTTATCCTTGCAGGCAATTCAAGATTGTTTCAGCAAGGAGTGCGCAATGACCAACGATTCCATTCTGGCGAAAACCGCTGCCGGGCAGGACGAGATTGCTACCCGAG
>JAJTBM010000600.1 GCA_021286885.1 Rhodocyclales bacterium | reverse complement strand
CTGCGTCTGCCCGTCCCCCGATCCAGCTCAGTCACGCCTTCTGTTGATTCTGCCAGGGCAGGGCGGCGCCCTGGGGGTGGGCGCCGTGCCGTGTGTTAGCCCCGCAGGCTGATCACGGGCCAGCCCTCGGCCTCGGCCCGGGCTTGCAGGGTGGCATCTGGATCGACGGCCACCGGGTTCGTTACCTTGCAGAGCAGGGGCAGATCGTTGTGGGAGTCGCTGTAAAAGCTGCTCTTGCCAAAGCTGCCCCAGTTGAGGGCCATGCTCTCCAGCCAGCTTTCCACCCGTTCGATCTTGCCGCCCTGGAACGACGGGGTGCCCCGGGGCTTGCCGGTGAAAGCGCCGTTTTCCTGGGCGGGGATGGTGGCGATCAGGTGCGGGATACCAAACGCCCGCACGATGGGGCCGGTCACAAAGCTGTTGGTGGCGGTGACCACGGCCACGATGTCGCCCGCAGCCAGATGTTCGTTCACCAGCGCCTGGGCCTTGGGGGTCATCATGGGGCGGACGGTGCTCTCCATGAACTCTGCGTGCCAGGCGTCCAGTTCGGCGCGGGTGTGGCGGGCGAGGGGCTGGAGCTGGAAATCCAGAAATTCATAAATATCCAGGGTTCCTGCCTTGTACTGCTCGTAAAACGCCACGTTACGGGCTTCAAACACCTCTTTATCGACGATGCCCTTACGGGTCAGGAACTGCCCCCACTCGAAATCCGAGTCGCCGGCCAGAAGGGTGTTGTCCAGATCAAACAGAGCAAGATTCAGGGTCATGGTACAGGTCTCGGGATTCGGGAAACTTGGAAAGCTCAGAGCGCTTGGCCGGGCAGGGGCGCCCGGGCCTGAGGCGCGGCTATAAAACGCGGCTATAAAATGCGGTTATAAATTGGGATTGCGCTGCAGGATTTCCCGCACCAGGGGCAGGGTGATGGGACGCTTGCGCTCCAGGGAGGCTTCGTCCAGCGCATCCAGGGTACGCAGCAGGCTGGCCAGATCGCGCCGCCCGTGGCGTTGCAGGTACTGGATGATTTCCGGCTCCAGGCGCAGCCCTCGGGTGGCTGCCTGGGCATGCAGGATGGCGAGCCGGTCGGCTTCGGTGAGATCTTTCACCTCGAAAATCAGCCCCTGGCCGATGCGGGTGCGCAGGTCTTCGCGCAGCTGGAGCTGGAGCGGTGCCGAACGGCCACTGGTGATCAGGGTCATGCGCAGGGGGCGGGACGCGTTGAAGGCCCGGAACAGGGCGATCTGGGCCTCGGGCCCCAGTTGCTCCACATCATCCACCGCCAGCAGCAGGGTGTCGGCCTCGGGCAGGGTGGCGCCGATGTCCCGCCCACGCAGGTAGCAGGCGGGGCGCCCGGCCTGGGCAGCCGCCGTCACCACGCTGCGCAGCAGGTGGGTGCGCCCACTCCCCGGATAGCCCCACAGATAAATGTGGGGCGGCGGATTGGGCACCAGCGGCACGGCCTCGTGGAGGGCGGCCAGCAGGTGGGCGTTGGAGGCGGCGACGAAGTTTTCCAGCAGCGGGACTTCGTCCTCGCGCAGGTCTAGGGTGAGTTGCTTCACGCGGGCTTTG
>JAJTBM010000065.1 GCA_021286885.1 Rhodocyclales bacterium | reverse complement strand
GGTGGTGTTGGTGATGTACGTCTTTTTGGGCAACTGGCGCGCCACCCTGATTCCTGGCCTAGTGGTGCCGGTGTCTTTGATCGGCACGTTTTCGGTGATGTATCTGGCGGGCTACAGCCTGGACAATCTCTCCCTCATGGCCCTTACCATTGCCACCGGCTTTGTGGTGGACGATGCGATTGTGGTGGTGGAAAACATCAGCCGCCACATCGAAGGGGGCCTGTCGCCCCGGGCGGCAGCCCTTAAGGGGGCGCGGGAGATTGGCTTCACGGTGGTGTCCATGAGCATCTCGCTGATTGCCGCCTTCATCCCCATTCTGGCCATGGGGGGCATCGTCGGGCGCTTGTTCCGGGAGTTTGCGGTGACGCTGGCGGCGGCCATCCTGATTTCGATGATCGTATCGCTCACCGCCACCCCCATGATGTGTGCCCGCTTTTTGAAGGCCCGCAGCGCAGAGCCGCCCCCGGGCCGGGTGAGTCGCTGGGTGGGGGGCCGGCTTGAAGGGCTGCAGGCTGGCTATCGGGTCAGCCTGGGCTGGGCCCTGGCCCATCCGTGGCTGGTGCTGCTGGTGCTGGCAGCCACCATCGGGCTCAACGTGCATCTGTATTCCACCATCGCCAAGGGCTTCTTTCCGCAACAGGATACGGGGCGCATCCGGGGCTATGCCCAGGCCGATCAGGCGGTGTCCTTCCAGGCCATGAAGCAGAAGATGGATGTGCTCACCAGCATCGTGCGCAATGATCCGGCAGTGGCCCAGGTGGTGAGTTTTACCGGCGGCTCCCAGACCAACTATGGCTCCATGTTCCTGACCCTCAAGCCTTTGGGCGAGCGTAAAGAGTCGGCGGATGCGGTGGTGGCGCGGCTGCGCCCCAGGTTGTCCAAGGTGCCGGGGGTGAGTCTTTACCTCAACCCGGTGCAGGATATCCGCATCGGCGGGCGGGAAAGCAATGCCAGCCTGCAATTCACCCTCCAGGCCGATACCCTGGAAGAACTGCGCCAGTGGGAGCCGCGCATCCGCAACGCCCTCACCCAGCTCAAGGAGCTGGAAGACGTGAACACCGACCAGCAGGACAAGGGCACCCAGACCACCCTCACGGTGGATCGGGACGCCCTGGCCCGCTACGGGATCACGATGAAGGCGTTTACCGCTGCGCTCAACGACGCCTACGGCCAGCGCCAGGTATCCACCATCTACAACCCCCTCAACCAGTACCGGGTGGTGCTGGAGGCGACCCCGGCCTATCTCGAAACGCCGGCCTCCCTCCAGCGTTTTACCCTGGTCACGCCCGGAGGGCAGGTTCTGCCCTTGTCCACCTTCGCCCGGGTGGAGCAGACCCGCAGCCCCCTATCGGTGAATCACCAGGGGGGGACTGTGGCCTCCACCATCAGCTTCAACCTGCCCGAAGGGGGCTCGATCGGCGATGCGACCCGGGCAATCAAGGCCACCCTCGACAAAATGGGGGTGCCGGCCACCCTGCGCACCACCTTTGGGGGCAGCGCGGGGGCCTTCCAGCAATCCATGAGCACCCAGCCCCAGCTCATCCTGCTGGCCATTTTGACCATCTACATCGTGCTGGGCATGTTGTATGAAAGCCTGGTGCACCCGCTCACCATCCTGTCGACCCTGCCCTCGGCAGGGGTGGGGGCGCTGCTGGCGCTGATGGCCTGCGACACCGAGTTCAGCCTGATTGCGATGATCGGGGTGATTCTGCTGATCGGCATCGTCAAGAAAAACGCGATCATGATGGTGGATGTGGCCATCAGCCAGGAGGCCCAGGGCGCGTCCCCCCGGGATGCCATTTTTCATGCCTGCCTGCTGCGTTTTCGCCCCATCTTGATGACCACCCTGGCGGCCCTGTTGGGCGCCATTCCCCTGGCCCTGGGCAGCGGCGATGGCGCCGAACTGCGCCAGCCCCTGGGGATTGCGATTGTGGGCGGTCTGGCCCTCAGCCAGATCCTGACCCTCTACACCACTCCCGTGGTTTTTGTGATGCTCGACCGGCTGCGCCGCCGGCGGGCCCCTACCAAGCCTGTCCCCGCCCCCAGCCTCCCATGAAGTCATCCATCCAGCCCCGCCTCCTGCCCGCGCTGCTCAGCCTGCTCCTGGGGGCCTGCGCCCTGGGCCCCGATTACCAACGCCCGGCGCTGCCGGTGGGCACCCAGCTGGGCGAGGCCGATCCGGCCTGGAAAACCGCCACCCCGGCCGCCCCGGCAGAGGATGGGCGTTGGTGGGCCGCTTTTGATGATCCGGTGCTGGACGCCCTGGAAGCCCAGGTCGTGCTGGGCAGCCAGAACGTGAAGGCTTACGAGGCCCTGTATCGGCAGGCCATGGCCAACCTGGGGACGGCCCAGGCATCCTTGAGCCCGAGCGTGATCGGCACCCTGGGAGCCACCCGCTCGGCCACGGCAGCCACCACCGCCAGCAGCGGGCGCGGGCCGGTGAGCAGCAGCTTCACCTTTGGCGCCAGCCTGAGCTGGGAGCTGGATGTGTGGGGGCGCATTGCCCGTACGGTAGAGGCGGCGGATGCACGCCTTGCCGCTAGCAGCGCAGATCTGGCGGCCGCCCGGCTTTCGGCCCGCAGTAGCGTGGCCCAGGCGTATTTTCAGGCCCGGGGCAGCGAACGTCAGGTGGCCTTGCTGGAAGAAACGGCCCTCGCCTATGGTGCCTTCCTGACCCTCACCCAGCGCCGCCACGCGGTGGGCGTGGCCACCCGGGCCGAGGTGCTCCAGGCCGAAAGCCAGCTCCACAGCACCCGGGCCCAGATCGAAGAGGCCCGCCTAGCCCTGCGCCAATACACCCATGCCCTGGCGGTGCTGGTGGGCGAGGTGCCCGCCAGCTTCATCTTGCCCCCGGCCCGGGGGCCGGTGCTGAACCGGGTGCCCGCCACCCCGGTGCTCTATCCGTCCACCGTGCTGGAGCGGCGCCCGGACATCGCCGCCGCCGAACGCCGGGTGGCCGCTGCCAATGCGGCCATCGGCGCGGCCCAGGCGGCACGTTTCCCGGTGCTGGGGCTGACCGGGAGCACGGGCTTCCGCCGCTCGGATCTGAGCGATCTGCTCACCGCTGGCAGCCGTTACTGGTCTTTGGGCCCCAGCCTGGCGGCGGCCCTGTTGGATGGGGGGAGCAAGCAGTCGGCCCAGAGCCTCGCGGTGGCTACCTGGGAGCAGGCCGTGGCCACCTATCGCCAGACCGTGCTGAGCGCGTTCCAGGAAGTGGAAGACAATCTGGCCGCCGCCCAGTTGCTGGCCCGGGAAGCCGAAGCCCAGGATGCGGCACTCCAGACGGCCGCCGAGGCGGAGCGCATCACCCTCAACCAGTACCGGGCCGGTACGGGTACCCAACTCAGCGTACTGACGGCCCAGGCTGCCCATCTGAGCGCTCGGCGCACGGCCAGCGATCTGCTCACCCGGCGGCAGCTGGCGGTGGTGCAACTGGCCCGCCATCTGGCGGGGAATCCGTTTCAGGTGGAGTAAGCGACCCCAGCCCGGGGCTGCAGCAAGGCACTGCGGTGGTGCCCGCTGCACGCCAGGGCAGGGCGTGCATTCCGAGATGTTTGATTTTTGATAAAAAATCTGTTGGAAAATGCACTAAGCGGGAGAAGTCACCGCAAAAATACAGCTTTGGTCAATTGAATAATGCCATTATAAATGTCATTTTTTGTTTCGCGACCCGTTTGACATTGTACGGAATTGCCGGCGTGTTATTGTGGCCGTATTGCGTGAAAATGATGATTGCTTAATGGATTGACATTCAAAGATCAGAGTTCGACTTCCAACTCATCAATATCGTCCTCTTCCTCTTGGGCCGCCCGTAGCCATTCTTGCATTTCAGGCATGGACATGATGGTGGCGCAGTAGTTGATGCAAACATCGTCAAGGGGGACGTCGTACGTCAGGAATCGTGTTACCACAGGGGCATACATTGCATCTGCAACGCCCCGAGCCGTACCAAACAGGTAAGGCCCACCGTAGCGCTGGAGGCAATCCCGCCAGATCTCGGTAACACGTTCAATGTCCGAAAACGCCCGGGACCAGACAGCAAAGTTCGGAAAATAGGCTTTCAGGTTCATGGGCAGCGCCGAGCGCAGCGATGAAAACCCCGAGTGCATTTCGCCGCAGATGGAGCGGCAGTGGGCCCGGGCCGCCACATCCTGAGGCAGGAGCTGCTTTTCCGGGTAGCACTCGGCCAGATATTCACCCAATGCCAAGGTATCCCAGATGTCCACCGCGCCGTGGCGCAGCCGGGGTACGCGTACCGACGGTGCCATGAGCAGCAGTTCGGCACGGGCTTCGGGGTGATCCTGGGGGCGGAATTCTTCTTCGAACGGCAAGCCAGCAAAGCGGGCCATCAGCCAGCCACGCAAGGACCAGGCAGAGTAGTTTTTGCTGCTGATGGTGAGGGTTGCATGGGTCATGGGTCAGCGCTCCGGTACGCAATAGGGGTGGTTGCTGGCGTCCTCATTCAGAACCAGGACGTGGGTGCCAGGAGTGCCAGACAAGGGGGCGTTGATTCCGGTCCGTGCAATGTTGGTAAAGCGACTCGAAAAAATATTAATCATGTCCCCGTTCAGTGCTGCGTTGAATTATCAAACCTACCAAAATCTGTCCGACCTTGCCCTGCCAGCGCGTCTTGCTGCGCGTCAGCTGGCACCTTGGCTCCAGCATGGGCTGGGCTGGTTTCCCACGAGCGTCACCTTGCGTCGGGCCTTGGCCGCCTGCGAGGTGGTGGCGCTGGCGGGTCTGACCCATGCACGTCCGTCTTTCCGCATCGAGCAGGTGCATACTCCCGCGGGCGCCGTTCCCGTGCAGGAAGAGGTCGTGGCCAGCACCGATTTCTGCTCGCTCATCCATTTCCGCAAATCTGGCCAGTCTCCGGCCGGGCCTCGGGTCTTGCTGGTGGCCCCGGCTTCGGGCCACTTTGCCACCCTGCTGCGGGGCACTATCCAGACCTTGCTCCAGGATCACGATGTGTTCGTGACCGACTGGCACAACGTGCGCGACATTCCGGTGGCAGCCGGCCCCTTTGATCTGGACGCCTTCATTCGGCACGTAATCCATTTTGTGGAAGTGCTCGGGCCGGGAACCCATGTGATGGCGGTCTGCCAGCCCACGGTGCCGGTGCTCGCGGCGGCGGCTGTCATGCATGAAGATGGGCATCCGGCGCGTCCGGCCAGTCTGACCCTGCTGGCGGGCCCGATTGATTGCCGCATCAACCCTACGGAGGTGAACCAGCTCGCCACCAGCCGCCCGCTGGAATGGTTCGAGAAAAACCTGATTTCGGTGGTGCCCATGCGCTGCCGGGGTGCCTTCCGCCGGGTGTATCCGGGCTATCTCCAGATCTCGGCCTTCATGTCCATGAACATGGATAAACACCAGGATTCCTTCCGGGCCATGTACGGTCATTTCCTGGAAGGCGAAACCGTCAAAGCTCATGGAATTCGCGATTTTTATGACGAATATCTTACAACTATGGATTTGCCGGCCGAATTCTACCTGCAAACTGTGAAAAAGGTCTTCCAGGAGTACCACCTGCCCCAGGGCAAACTGCACTACGCGGGCCGTTTAGTGCGCCCAGAGTGCATCCGCGATGGGGGCTTGTTCACGGTGGAAGGGGAGAAGGACGACATCTGCGGCCTGGGCCAGACCCATGCGGCCCATGCCCTGTGCAGCCAGCTCCCGGCCCACCTGCACCAGCATTATGTGCAGGAGGGCGCCGGCCATTACGGGGTGTTCAATGGCCGGCGCTGGGAGCAGCAGATCTACCCGCGCATCCGGGCGTTCATCGGTAGCCGGGAGACCGCCCGCCGTTCAGGCGCCGAGCTGCTTGAGCAGGGGCGCGCCCAGCAACCACAGGGCTGAGCCCAGCAGCATCCAGCTGAAGGCCCGGCGCATGCTGCGTTCGGGCAGGCGGTGGGCGACCCGCACCCCCGCTGATACGGTGAGGATGCCGCTCAGGGCAAGGGGCAGGCCCATCTGCCAATTCACATGCCCGGCCCGGGCATAGGTGAAGAGGGCCACCAGCGCGCTGGGGGTGACCAGGGCGAGGGCAAGACGCTGGGCGGCTGTCTGGCGCAGGCCGAACAGGCTGGTCAGGAGCGGGGTGGCGATCAGCCCGCCGCCCACCCCCAGCAAGCCCATGCTGCATCCGCCCACCAGCCCCACCAGGGGCGCCCAGCGTTCCGGGATGCGGGCCGGGGGCGCTTTGGCGTGCCGGGGTTTGCCGCTTAACAGCATGCGCAGGGCCAGGAGCAGCAGAAAGATGCTGAAGATCATGCGCAGGCTGGCCGAATCCAGCCCGGTGGCCCATCGGGCCGAAGCCCAGGTGCTCAGCATGGCCAGGCTGCCAATGGCCAGGCCGGGGCCCAGGGGCAGAGGGTCGCGTTGGTGGTAGCGCCAGGCACCCACGACCAGATTCGGTGCCATCATCACCAGGGCGGTGCCCTGGGCGAGGGCCTGATCCATGCCATAGGCCAAGCCCAGGAGCGGAATCGCAATGATCCCGCCGCCGATCCCGAACATCCCTCCCAAAAAGCCGAGTCCGGCCCCCACCAGCAGCCCCGGAGCCAGGGCCAGCAGCATTTCCATGATCCACATCCATCCGTGCGATGCCCCCGCAGGGTGCGGGGCTTTACAGCCTGCTCATCTTAGGGATTTGATACGTACGTACAATGCACGAAAATGCATTTAATTCGTGTGCTGGAGTAATTAATGTCGGATGATTCAGATCTGCACTTTTTTGCCTTGGTGGTGCGGGCCGGCAGCCTGGCGGCAGCGGCTGCCGAACTGGGGGTGACGCCACCCGCCGTCAGCCGGCGTCTGGCGGGGCTGGAGAAACGCTTGGGCGTGGGCTTGCTCCAGCGCAGCACCCGGCGCCAGAGTCTGACGCCCGCCGGCCAGCGTTATCTGGAAGGCGGGCAGAGCATTCTGGCGGAAATCCGGCGCCTGGAAATGGGGCTGCTGGAAGACGCCCAGGCCCTGCGCGGGGTGCTGCGCATCAATGCCACCTTGGGGTTTGGCCGGCGCCACCTGGGGGCTGCCCTGGCGGCCTTTGCTCAGCAGCATCCGGGGGTGGATGTGCTGCTCCAGCTCAGCGACCGCCCCCTGGATCTGATCGCCGAAGGGCTGGATTTGGGCATCTGGTTCGGCACGCCGCCAGACGCCCGGGTCATCGCCCGCCGCATTCTGGCCAACCAGCGCGTGCTGTGCGCCGCCCCCGCCTATCTGGCCCGGCGCGGCACCCCCAGCGGGCCCGAGCAGTTGGCCAGCCACGATTGCATCGTAATCCGGGAAAACACCCGGGCCTACAACCACTGGCCGCTGTTTTGCGCGGATGCCCAGCTCACCTGCAAGGTTCAGGGCCGGATGCAAACCAACCATGGGGAGGTGGCGGTGGATTGGGCCCTGGCGGGCCTGGGCATCATTCTGCGTTCCGCGTGGGACGTGGGCCAGCATCTGCACAGTGGCCGCCTGGTGCGCATCCTGCCCGCCTGGGTGGGGGCACCGGCGGATATTTATGGCGTGTATCCCCGCCAGCATCAGGCCTCACCCCTGGTGGGGCTGCTGCTGGATTTTCTGGTGACGCATTTTGCGGCGGCGGTGGAGGAGGGCGATGACTAAGGGTGGATGGGTGCTCAGAGGCTGTCCACGTCGACCAGACCGCCGAAGTCATCCGAATATACATACCGGCCAGCCTGCACATCCTGAATGTAGTGCGCCAGCCACGCCTGGAAGCTTTCAGCCAGCCGCTCACGGTTGCCCATGTCGTGCCACATGGTGATGATCTGCCCTGACTGCCCCTCCGGAGTGGGTGCCAGGTCTAGGCAGAGATGATCCCCGCCCCCGTTGTGGGTGAAGGGAATCCATTTCGGATTCCACCAGTCATTTCTGATCCCAGCCGCCGGTTCGGAGCTGATCCCCGCAAAGTCGCCGGAGTCCAGTAGGTCTTTCCAGATTTTCCATTGTCCCAGGATTGCGTGGGTCGACAGGAACTCGGCCCCATCAAAAAGGCCGCCGGCCGTGCTGTCCTGACCATTGTGCAGGCGCAGACAGGCCACGAAATCTTGCGGCAGCGTAAGCCCCAGTGCCTGCTCCAGGGCTTCAATATCCTGGGCACTGGCAGGTGGGTTGAGCGCTTTCAGGCCTTCGGGCCAGTGGTTGCGCAGCCAGGTCTCAAAGTGTTCCCAGAGTTCTTGCATGAATAGTCTCCGTTGCCAAGGTATCCCGGAGGGCGGGGCAAGGCTGAGGTTTGAAAAGCGGGGGCCACACCCGGTTGTGCCGGTATGCTCCTGCAGGATCATTCCGGTCCCTGATTGTAACGGCCGGGTGGCTCCCGCCAAGAAAAAGGGCAGAACCGCCGTGGCCGTTCTGCCCGAAGATGCACCGGTCAGCTCCGGTGCGGGCGCCGCCCCAGGGGAAGGGAAGCGGCGCCGTACTGCGCTTTGCCGGCTTTGCAGGTTTAGATACCCATTTAAACGCGCTTTAAACGTCGCGTTAAACCCCGCGTTACACCCCGATCTCGCCGCCGTCCGTGCGGGTGATGACCACCGTGGCGGAGCGGGGGCGCTTGGTGCTGGTGCTGCTGGTCTGGCTATCGGGCCAGTGGCTGCCGAAGCTGCCCGTGCTGAAGTTGGGGGTGGTGTCTTCGCCCGGGTGCTGGATGTTGATGAACAGGGTCTTGCGGTCTGGGGTCATGGCGACGCCGGTGATCTCGCACTCCTTCGGGCCCACCAGGAAGCGGCGCACCGTGTTGGGGGTGGCGCTGGCGCCCTTGAGGGTGGGGGTGCCGCCGGCGGCCACCACGGCGCCACCATCGCCCACCGTGCCGGGAATGGCGGCGAGGAGCATGCAGTTGGTCACGTCGGTGTAGGCGCTGTCATCGGTTTCGATCCACAGGATGCCCCGGCTGTCGAACCACAGGCCATCCGGGCTGGAGAAGTCGTTCACATCGGTGAGGCCCGAGAGGTTCACGTTGCTGGCCGCATCGGCCTGGGCGCCAAACAGGTAGATGTCCCAGGTGAAGCGGGTGGCGGCGGGGTCGCTGCCGTTTTCGCGCCAGCGGATGATGTGGCCGTTGGGGTTGCCCTTGTTGGTGGTCGTGCTGCCGTCGCTCTTGGTGTAGACGTCTTCGTAGTAGCGCGGGTTGGCGGTGTCGGGCTTGAGCTGGTTGCCGGTGGGAGTGGCGCTGGGGGAAACCCGGTTGCTGTTGTTGGTGAGGGTCATGTAGACCTCGCCGTTGGTCGGGTTCACCGCGCCCCATTCGGGGCGATCCATCTTGGTGGCGCCCAGAATGTCGGCGGCGAGGCGGGCGTTGATGACCACGTCGGCCTGGTCGCTGAAGGCGTAGGTGGTGTTGCTGCTGGTCAGGCCGTTCTTGCCGAAGGTGAGTTCCAGCCAGTCACCGCTGCCATCGCTGTTGAAGCGGGCCACGTACAGGGTGCCTTCGTCCATGTACTTGGCGCCGGCGGTGAGGCCCTTGCCTACATCGGCGGTATCCCAGTTGGCCTTGGAGACAAACTTGTAGATGTATTCGTTACGGGCATCGTCGCCCATGTAGAACACCACCGGCTTGCCGGCGACGGCATTGCAGGGCCAGCAGCCTTCGTGGTTGAAGCGGCCCAGGGCGGTGCGCTTGACCGGGCGGCTGTCCGGGTTGAAGGGGTCGATCTCCACCACCCAGCCAAAGGTGTTGATGGTGTTGCGGTAGTCGGCAGCGGCGCTCGCGCCGGTGACCGAAGAACTCCAGCGAGCGTAGGTGTCGTCGCTGCCGGCGGTGTCCCACAGATAGGGGCTCTTGCGGTTCTGGGGGAGGCCGTAGCGGTTGAGGCTGGTGACTTCCTTGGCGCTGCGCAGGGCGTCATCGCCCGAGGCGCGGCTGATTACGTTGAGGTAGTTTTCTTCGCAGGTCAGGTAGGTGCCCCAGGGGGTGTAGCCGTTGGCGCAGTTGTTGTTGGTGCCCCGGGTGGCGGTGCCATCGGTGGAGTATTTGGTCTGGAGCAGGCTGGCGCCCTTGGCCGGGCCGGCAAAGTCCATGGGCGTGGCGGAGGTGACCCGGCGGTTGTAGCTAGAGCCGCGCACCATGCTCACGCCGGTGCCGCTGCTGGCGCGGCGCACTTCGCACACGCTCATCCCGTGGGCGTTGATTTCTTTGTCCACCTCGGAAGCGACCCGGGTGCTGCCGGCGGTTTTGCCGCTCGGGTGGAGCACAAACGGGGACACCACGTATTCATGATTCACGCACAGCAGGCCCCGGTCGGAGCGGCTGGCCTGGTAGCTGCCGCTGTCGGAGAGGCCGAACCACTGCATCCCGTCGTGGCCGTCGCCAATCCGGCGATTGTAGGAGTCGGCGGTTTCCGAGCCGTCGTTGGCCCAGCTCGCATCACCATAATGGAGCGGGTCACCCAGGGCGTGCAGAACGCTCATCTGATAGCCGGCGGGCAGGGTGACCAGATCGTTGCGGTTCTTGGCCACGGCCGTAAAGCCCAGGGCGAGGCTGGTGCTGGTGCTGCTGTCATCCCGGCTGCCGCCACCGCCGCCACAGGCGCTCAGACTCAGGCTGCCGAACAGGGTGGTGGTGGTGACGGCAATGCCGCCCTTCAGGGCCTGGCGGCGCGAAAGGCGGGTTTCGATCAGATCTTGAATATGGGTGTTGCCCGAGGGGTTGCAGACCTCGTCTTCATCCAGGAAGTTTTCTTGATGGGTGTTCTGGGGGTGCATGGCAGGCGCTCACGATGGGTTTGGTTATGCCGGGAATTGT